>NZ_MUAV01000076.1:0-1867 GCF_003265965.1 Rhodovulum viride
GATTTTTGGACACCCCCCGGTGTCAGGGACGCCCGAGCACCTCGCGGGCGGTCTTCCGGCTGTGGCAGCTCTTGCAGAGCGGCTGCCAGTTCGACCGGTCCCAGAACGTCGCCCGGTCGCCCTCGTGGCGGGCGATGTGATCGACCTCGGTGGCCGGGGTCACCAGCCCCAGCCCCGCGCAATCGGCACAAAGCGGATGGGCCTCAAGAAACGCCGCCCGCGCGGTCTTCCAGGCGGGGCTGGCATAGAGCTTCGCGCGGCGCCGGATCTCTTCGGCCGTCTTCACCTTCGCCCGCCGCGCGCGGTTCCGTTCGATCCGTTCGGCCTCATGCTCTTCGCAGAGCGCCGCGCCAGGCACAGCGAGGTCGTCGCAGCCCGAGGCCGCGCAGAGCTTGCGGATCGTCATGGGTGAGGCCTCCCGGAACGCAAAGCGCCCAAGGCGGGGGATCCGCTCCGGGCGCAGCTTGGGTGACGGCACTATGTCAACGGGATCAGATTTCAGTCAAGAAAAAAGTTTCCAGAGCCCGGATCGCATCCCGTTCTTGAGCATCACGTCGATGTGCTTCTCGGCTTCATGGAAAT
The DNA here is from genome assembly GCF_003265965.1 of Rhodovulum viride. Classification (NCBI taxonomy): domain Bacteria; kingdom Pseudomonadati; phylum Pseudomonadota; class Alphaproteobacteria; order Rhodobacterales; family Paracoccaceae; genus Rhodovulum; species Rhodovulum viride. The sequence goes on from NZ_MUAV01000076.1 coordinate 583, forward strand.
TGTTGAAGGTCGTGCTGTAAGTGTAAAATCTCAAGCGCTTGGCTGGCTCCGCAACTGGCGGCTAAACGCCCGAAGCGCGATCAGAAGCGCGACCAACGCTTGCTTCATCTCGACCAACTTTCGTCATTGACTCCTTCAGCCGTGCCGACTCGAACATTCCACGAGCCACAGCCGCAATATCCAAAGTCGATTTTGCTTGGTGAGCCATCATCATGGTGAAAAGTCCGAAACCCATAACGATCCCGCCGGGGACAGCTCCGAAAAGCCGCGCCGAAATTGAAGGCTCCGCCTCAACATAGCCTAGCTGCGCAAGCTCATTCATGCCGCCATAAAGCCAGCCGAGCAGCTGTCCGTAAAAGCCGCCATCTTTGAAGCCTACGAAAGCGAGCGCGGCACCCCCAAGAACCACGGCCCAAGCGAAAACATCGACCAGTTCGCAAACCACCCTGCGAAAAACAAATTGCTCGTTGAAGTCTCTCATTTTTCAAACTCCGGCCAATCACGATTACAATTGCATCTCTTCAAAAAAAACTGTCAACCAAAACCGTGCCGACATTCCGTCGCAATCAGGCGTCATGCTATGATCGGCGCTATCGCCATGGTGTCATTGACGGCATATCTCCCGTGACACTGACTCCCAGTAGGTCCGCGCCCTTCAACGCCGCCTGCACCGACAGAAGGTAGCCCCACCAGTCAAGATACGCCCGGCGCGCCGCCGCGATCCGCCCGGGTGTGGGATCCCAATGGCAGGGCGTGAAACGCACCGCATCGTGGACAATCACACCCTTGCGGTTGCGACGCGGGATCGGCTGCCAGCCGTCGGGCGCTTCGGAGCTGTCCCTCGACTTGGCCCATAGGCGAGGACGATTATGCTGCCATTCGTCGGGGCGGAGCCGCGGGCGGGCGTCGGGCATCCAGTCGGGCGTGCGGCCCGCGCGGGCGAGGTCGGCGACCAGCGTGGCGGCGTACCAGGGCAGCGTGTTGCGGACCACGGTCGCGATCAGCTCGGCATCGTCATGCGGGCTCGACCGGCCGCGGCTCACGTCGACCCGGGTGCCGAGCTGGGCGCGTTCGAGGGCGACATATTCCATGCCATAGGACCGCCAGCCGGTGCCGCCGACCGCCTCGATCTCGTCGTGGTCGAGCCGGGCGCATTCGGTGCCGAAGGCCCATTCGAGGGCCGCGCGCACCGGCATCGCACGCCGGGTCCGGGAGGCGGGCGGCACCCTGACCCGGGCCGCCGCCGTCATGCCGCGACCCCGGCCTTGCGCAGCGCCCGCGGGCC
>NZ_MUAV01000077.1:0-1853 GCF_003265965.1 Rhodovulum viride
CCGAAATCGTTCTCGGCGATCTTGCGCAGGATCCGGCGCATGATCTTGCCGGACCGGGTCTTGGGCAGGCCCGGGGCCCATTGGATGATGTCGGGCTTGGCGATCGGGCCGATCTCGGTGCGGACCCATTTCTCCAGCTCCTTGCGGAGATCTTCCGTCGCCTCGATCCCGTTCATCAGCGTCACATAGGCGTAGATGCCCTGGCCCTTCAGCTCGTGCGGATAGCCCACGACCGCGGCCTCGGCGACCGCCTGATGCGCCACCAGCGCCGATTCCACCTCGGCCGTGCCCATCCGGTGGCCCGAGACGTTGATCACGTCATCGACCCGGCCCGTGACCCAGTAATAGCCGTCGGCATCGCGCCGGCAGCCGTCGCCCGAGAAGTAATAGCCCTTGTAATGGCTGAAATACGTCTCCTGAAAGCGGTCGTGATCGCCCCAGACCGTGCGCATCTGCCCGGGCCAGCTGTCCTTGATGCACAGCACGCCCTCGGCCTCGGTGCTGTCGATCTCCTTGCCCGACTCGGCTTCAAGAACCACCGGCTGCACCCCGAAAAAGGGCTTGGTGGCGGACCCGGGCTTGGTCGCCGTCGCGCCCGGCAAGGGCGTCAGCAGATGCCCGCCGGTCTCGGTCTGCCACCAGGTGTCGACGATCGGGCAGCGGCCCTTGCCGACATGCTCGTTGTACCACTCCCAGGCTTCGGGATTGATCGGCTCGCCGACCGAGCCCAGAACCTTGAGGCTCGACAGGTCGTATTTCTCGACCCATTCGGTGCCCTGGCCCATCAGCGCCCGGATCACCGTCGGCGCGGTGTAGAACTGGTTGACCTTCAGGTCCTGGCAGATCTGCCAGAACCGGCCCGCATCGGGGTAGGTCGGCACGCCCTCGAACATCACGGTCGTCGCCCCGTTCGCGAGCGGGCCGTAGACGATGTAGCTGTGGCCGGTCACCCAGCCCACATCGGCGGTGCACCAGAAGACGTCGCCCTCGTGATAGTCGAAGGTGTATTCATGGGTCATCGCCGCATAGGCGAGATACCCGCCCGAGCTGTGCACCACGCCCTTGGGCTTGCCGGTCGAGCCCGAGGTATAGAGGATGAACAGCGGATGTTCCGAGGCCAGCTCGCGCGGCGGGCAGTCGGGCGAGGCATGTTCCATCAGCTGCAGCACGTCGACATCGCGGCCCTGGATCCAGGAGGTCTGGTCGCCCGTATGCTTGACGACCATGCAGCGCACCTTGTCCGAGCAGTGCAGAAGGGCGGCATCGGCATTCGATTTCAGCGCGGTCTTGCGCCCGCCGCGCGGCGCGGTGTCGGCGGTGATGACGACCTTGGCGCCGCAATCGTTGATCCGGTTGGCCAGCCCGTCGGCCGAGAAGCCCGCGAACACGACCGAATGGATCGCCCCGATCCGGGCGCAGGCCAGCATCGCATAGGCGGCCTCGGGGATCATCGGCATGTAGATCACCACGCGGTCGCCGCGCATCACGCCCTGGCTCAGCAGGACGTTGGCCATCCGGTTCACCTTCTCGTGGAGCTCGCGATAGGTGATGTGGCGGACCGGCTCGTCGGGATCGTCGGGCACGAAGACGATAGCGTCCTGATCGCCGCGGGTCTTCAGGTGCCGGTCGATGCAGTTCGAGGCGACGTTCAGCGTGCCGTCCCGGAACCAGTGGATCTCGACCTCGCCCATCTTGAAACTGGTGTTCTTGACCTCGGTATAGGGCTTGATCCAGTCGAGCCGCTTGCCGTGCTCGCCCCAGAACCCTTCCGGGTCCTCGACCGATTGCCGGTACATCGCCTCATACGCCGCAGCGTCAATATGAGCCCCGGACACAAAATCCGGATCCGGCGG
>NZ_MUAV01000078.1:0-1836 GCF_003265965.1 Rhodovulum viride
CGGTGGGCGGCCCGTTCCTGACCGCGAACGAGGCCCGCGCCGAGGATGGCCGCGCGCCGGTCGAGGGCGGCGACCGGCTGAACCCCGCCGCGAACATGACGCGGAACGAAGATGCCGGGGCCGACAAAATGGAGGATGAAGACTGATGGAACACCCCATGATCACCACGGGGCCGCAGCCCCTCACCATGTCGTCGCGCGAGATCGCGGAGCTGCTGGAAATCCGACACGACAACGTCAAGCGCAGCGTCGAACGGCTGGCGGATAGGCAGGTCATTGTTCGTCCGCCGTTGGAGGAGGAACAATCTCTCGATGCAATGGGGCGTTGCCGGGCTTCTCTGGTCTATCGTCTGGAGAAACGCGCCAGCTATGTGGTGGTCGCGCAGCTCTCGCCCGAGTTCACCGCCCGTCTTGTGGATCGTTGGCAGGAACTGGAAGAGCAGAGCCGCAGCTTCGACCCCTCCAAGATCCTCGAAAGCCCGGCGGCGATGCGCGCGCTGCTGCTGAGCTACACCGAGAAGGTGATCGCCCTGGAGGCCCGGGTCGATGACATGCGCGAGGATGTCGAAGCCCATGCGCGGCTGACCGGGGCGGAAGGGACGCTTTGCGTGACCGAGGCGGCAAAGGTGCTGGGCATGCGGCCGAAGGATCTCTTCCAGTGGCTCGGCCAGCATGGCTGGATCTACAAGCGGCCCAATGCCGGGGCCTGGCTGGGCTACCAGACCAAGTGCAATCAGGGTCTGCTGGAGCACAAGACCACGACAGTGCACCGGGCAGACGGCTCCGAGAAGATCACCGAACAGGTCCGGATCACGCCCCGGGGCATGTCGAAGCTGGCCCGGCTGATCCATCCCACGGCCCGGATCGTTGCCTGAGCTTCCCCCGATATCGAAAGGATTTGCCATGCCCGAGACCACCATCGGCGCGCTTCTGGGCGCCGCCCCCCTGGCGCTCGACCGCGTCTTCGGCGCGGGCCTTCTGGGCCTGCCGCTGCCCGCCGCGGCGGCCGCCGGTCCTGTACTGGCGGAACCCGTCGAGGTCGCGCGGGGCGAGCGGTTCGCGGTGGCGCGCGGCGTGGCGGTGATGCCGGTGCGGGGCGTGCTGACGCCCAATGCCGAGTTGCTGGAACGCTTCCTCGGCTGGGCGACCTTCGCGGGCATCGAGGCGTCCTGCGGGGCGCTGGCCTCGGCCGAGGACGTGGCGGCGGTGGTGATCGAGTTCGACACGCCGGGCGGGCTGGTGCTGGGGGGCGCGGCGGCGGCGGGCGCCATCGCGGCGCTGGCGGCGGTCAAGCCGGTCCATGCGCTGGTCAATCCGCTGGCGGCCTCGATGGGCTATCACCTGGCCAGCCAGTGTTCCGACATCGCGATGACGCCCGGCAGCCTCGCGGGGTCCATCGGTGTCATGCGCCAGGCGGGCTGGCCGGTCGGCCCCGATGGCGCGGGCAACCGGTGGCAGATCTTCACCTCGACCCATGCCCGGGCCAAGCTGCCGAACCCCGAGACCGAAGGCGGTCGGGCCGAGATCCTGCGCGATCTCGATGCCCATGAGGCGGCCTTTCATGCCGACGTTGCCCGCGGCCGGGGGATCGCCCCTGAGGATCTGGCCGCGCGGCTGTCCGTCACCGACGATCCGGCCGATGGGGGCGCGACCTTCGGGCCGGAAGCCGCCATCGCGCGGGGCCTTGCCGACAGCGCCGAGACCCGCGCCGCCTTCTATGATAGGATTTTTGCCGTGCACGCGCCGAAGCCTGCCGCCCGCCGGGCCACCGGCCGGGGCCACCTGGCGCAAGCCGCCGCCGCGCAGGCCCGCGCGGCTCTCTGACCGACCACTCACT
>NZ_MUAV01000079.1:0-1821 GCF_003265965.1 Rhodovulum viride
GGGTGTCAGGCATCGGCTTCAAGCCCCCATTCCACCAGGGTGCGCACCGCTTCCGAAAAGTTCGGTGCGCCGCCACGCGCGATCCATGCGTTGATCGCCTCAATCTGATCGGGATCGAAATAGATCGGCACCCCGCGCTTGCGGCCGCGGGCATGCCCCTGTGCTGGTGTCGTCGTCATGCTGCGATCTCCTTGGCTGCGTGGCTGCCCCATTGGTCTGCGCAGGCGTCGGCGAGGCCCTCGAAGGTGCGGCTGCGGATCTTCCAGCGGTCGGGGCCGGGCGGGGCCCGGTGGACCGCGCTCCAGCGCTTGTGCGCTTCGGTGCCGGGCGCGGGCGGGCTCAGGCGGTCGGTGGCGCTCAGGGGCGCGAGGCCGCGCAGATAGAGCCCGGTCGCCTTGAAGAAGGGCTCGCCGAACCACCACGGCTGCACGATCTGCGGCTTGGGCAGATCCGCCGGCAAGCGCGCGCGGCCGTGCGGGTTCATCACCGGGTTCTCGACCGCGACACGCGGGATGGGCGCGCGCCAGCAGGCCGAGAAGAGCGCGGCACCTTCGTCGAGCAGCCGCCACATGATGGCGCGGCGGGCCTCTTCGGGCAGGTTGGGCCAGGCGGCGCGCTCGTCCGGCTGCGCCTCGGCCGGGGCGTTGGTCGGCGGCACATGCAGCCAGCGGACGCCCGAATTGCAGAGCCGGGTGCAGGGCGGGTGCATCACCGCGAGCAGGTCCCAGCCCAGATCCAGCACCTCGCGGATATCGCAGATCATGTGCCGGTTGGTGGCATCCTCGGCGGGCAGCAGGTCGCAGGACCAGACATCGTGCCCGCGCGCGGCGAAGGCCCGGCGCATCACGCCCGAGGTTTCGCAGCCGATCAGGACGCGCATCAGAAGTCCAGCCAGCCGAAATGCCAGACCACGGCGGCCAGCGCCCATATGATCAGGACCGACAGGCCAGCGCCCGCCAGCATGCCCAGCAGGAACGGGATCATGAGAAAATCCCCCGCGCGATCTTCAGGACGGTCAGCACCAGGAACAGCGCCCCGGCGGCGCCGATCAGAAGGACCGGCACCACGATTGCCGTGATCAGGATCGCGCCTCGGGGCGTGGCGCCGGGCGCCTCTTCATGCGGGCTGTTGCCGTTCATCGGTCTGGCTTTCTGTCTGTGGCCCGGACCATCCGGGCGCTTCGGTGTCAGGCGAAAGGAAAGCGGTTCCGGGCGGCGTCGAACCACGTCGCCACGGCGTCGGCTTCGGTGGTGGCGCGGGCCAGCACCCCGAAAAGCTGGATCTCGTGAAAGGCGACCGGGGCAGTCCCGACGCGCGTCCAGCCGGTCTGGCGCAGCGCGCCGCGGATCGCGGCCACCTGCACCGCAGGCGCGGCATTGCCCCATTCGGCCAGGAAGTCCTCGAGCCGCAGGGTTTCGCGGGCGACCTGCTCGGCGGCGTTCATCGGCCGGTCCTCCCGATGCATTTCCAACCGCGTGTCGCGTGCAGCTGAAAGCGCCGTTGGCCGATTACCTTGTATCTGGGCAGCCGACGCCAGCCCCAGCCGCAGCGAGGTGGCAGCAGCCCGTCCAACGAATGGTTGCTGACAAAACGCTCGATGTCTGTGCTGCGCACGATCTCAATTTCGAGAATGCCCGCCATCACGCCGCCCACCCGCCGTCATCCCCGCCGGGTGTTGGGCCGGGGCGGTCAAAGACCAGCCCCCGATGGTTCTCGGTTCGCTGCATCTGCTGCAACCGGGCCGAGCGCACGGTCTGGCCCCGCGCCGTTTTCAGGACGGCCCAGGCATGCAGCCGGATCGACAGGCGATGCGCATAGGCG
>NZ_MUAV01000007.1:0-204735 GCF_003265965.1 Rhodovulum viride
AGGAATTGCGCGCCCAAAGGGTCAATGCGCCCGGGACAGAAGCCGTGCGGGAAGACGCCGACCCGCGCCCCGTGTGTGCCTCCAGTCTGATGCGAAGCCTGCTCGACCATCCAGATGCCTCAACCCTGGTTTACCCGGAACTGGAAACGCGGGACTTTCCGCGCCAGGGGGCCGACTGCGCCGAGGGGACCAGCAATCGCTGCCAGCACCTTGTGCCAGATGGCGCTTTGGGGGGGCGGTCCTGATGGTGGGACCCTTGCCCAGGCCCCATCTTTTCGCGGGCATCCGCAAGCGTCAGGAATTATGTGTGTTCAGGCATTCCTGGCGGAGCTTGCCGTTGAAGGTCTCGATGAAAGAACTGTCCGTGGGCCTTCCGGGGCGGGAAGAATCGAGGGTCACGCCGCGCTGATAGGTCCAGAGACCCGGATCGCGGGAGATGGACTCGGGGCCTTGATCGCCCCTGATTGTCTTCGGGTGACCCGGACGCGGGTGAGCGGCACCGCCCTGCGGATGCCTTCAAGGCCGCCGCCGTCTGCGCCTATTCGGCCGTGCAGCCCCCGGCGCGCCCGGACTGCCGCTCGGCCCCGACGGGGGGCACCTGCATGGCAGTGGCCGGTGACAAGCTGGCGATCGGGTTCATGCCCACCGGTCGCGGGGCGATGGCCGACTTGCTGGCCGACCTGAAAGGTCCCGAGGGCAACGAGCGCGATCTGGAAGCCTTCTCGATGGCCATCGCAAGATCAAGGAAGGCGTCCGGTCCCGCCTGCAAGTCGTGTCATGATCGCTTCGGAACCGTGCCCGTTCGCGGAAATGTCCATCGCCTGCGCCCCGCATCTCGCAAATGTCATCCGCAGAAGACCTCACAAGGCACCGGGGCACTTGTCTTTTCCCGAGGGGCCGTCATCCCGACGCGCGTGTCATCGTGATTGCACATGACCAGGTTGCGGATCTGGACTGGCCCGCGATGCGCACCGGATTCACCGCAGCGCGCGCCGTGGCGCTTGATCCGGTCGGAAAACGCCCGCCGCACGGGGCTTGTCTTCATCGACATCGCCGGGCGTGACCTGGGCCGTTTCGTCGCCGAGACCCGCGCGGCCGTCGACCGCGAACTGACCCTTCCGCCGGGCCATTCCATCGCCTGGTCCGGGCAGCACGAATTATCGAACGGGTCCGCGACCGTCTGATGCTCTTGGCTTTGGCGACGCTGCTGACGATCACGCTGATGCTGTTCATGGCGTTCCGGAAGATAACGGAGGTCGCGATCATCCTTGCGACCCTTCCGGTTGCGCTGTCGGGCGGGGTCTGGCTGATCTGGTATCTGGGCTTCGATCTGTCGGTCGCGGCCTTCGAGGGAGATCTGCTGCGCGTCCGGCCCAAGGTGATGACGGTGGCCACGATCTTCGCCGGGCGGATCCCCATCATGTACGGCAGTGCGACCGGGGCGGAGATCATGAGCCGCATTGCCGCGCCGATGATCGGCGGAATGACCACGGCAACCTTGCTGACCCTGTTCGTGATCCCGGCGCTCTTCGTGATCTGGAAACGGGTCACGCTGGCCCGCACCAACCGGCCCCTGTCCCGACCCCTATACTCGTCCGAAGCGGCAACCGCCCCGGCCAACTGTTCTTTCACGCCGCAAAACGGAGCTTCTCATGCGTAAAGTCCTTGTCTCCACGCTACTCTCGCTTTCCCTGGTACTTGCCGCCCTGGCGCAGATGGACCATTCCCATATGGACCAGTCGCCCACACAGGCGGCCGAACAGATGGTTCACGCCGAAGCCACACTGAATGCGATCGGCGATGGCTCGATCAACGTCAGCCACGGGCCCATTGCCGAGATCGGCTGGTCGACCTTGACGATGGACGTGCGGTTGATGGACGGCGTGTCCCTTCCCGACGGCATCGAGCCGGGAGACGGGATCATCATGATGCCGGGCCGCGACAGCGACGGCATGTCTGCGATCAGCGGCGTCACGGCCAGCGGGTAAGCAGGCGTCCGCGGCATCTTCGGCCGCGACCGCCCGCACCAAGCCATTGCTGCGGGTGCCTGGTCTGGCGCGGTCACGCTTTCGCGGCCCCAACGGCGCGCAGGACCAGACTTCCTGCCCGCCGCCATTGCACAGAACTTCGGAAACGCGCAAAGCTGGGGCCTCACTGCGCCAGGTTGGAGGCCCCGGCGTCATCCGGGCGGCCAGATATCCGCCTTGAGGCGGAAAGACGGGCGTTTGCCCCAGTGGCACGGCTTCGCCCGCGACCAAGGGTGGGGGCGAACCGCCTCGTCCGGCCGACGTTTTCAACAGCTCGGCAACCTCCTGTCTTTCGCGGCAGGTGCGCGGGCAGCCTAAAAGTTCATTCAAAAAAGCCCTTCGGCGTGGTATTACTGCGGATACATTTTCAGACCTGCCGCGCCAGACGGCAGGATGCTCCGGACCGTGACGGTTTTCGGCCAATCTTGACAAGTTTTCCCGGCGACATCCCGCAGGCGCGGCCGGACAGCGACCATTGATTGCCATCGGGAGCATGTCAGATGACCGGAGCGATTCCCACGAACCGCCGCACTGTCCTGAAAGGCGGGGCGGCTCTTCTTGCCGTGCCTTTCCTTGCCCGCAGCGCCGCCGGGCAGGCCGGCCACCTGCGCGTCAGCATGACCAGCGAAGAGGGCATCGCCCACCTGCAGACCTATCGCAAGGCCGTTGCCGCGATGTGGGCGCTCGATCCCTCGGACCCCCATAACTGGTTCCGCTACGCGATGATCCACCTGATGGACTGCCCGCATGGCAACTGGTGGTTCTTCGTCTGGCACCGCCCCTATGTCGCCCATCTGGAACGGATCGTCCGGATCTACGGCGAGGACGAAAGCTTTGCCATGCCCTACTGGGACTGGACCGCCGATCCCTTCGTCGCGGACACGTTCTTCGCCAGCAGCACCTATCCCGACAACGCCCTCGATCCCTCGAGCAGCCATTACCCGGACTGGGACAGCTTCGAGAGCGCCTATCACGACCCGATCGAGGCCTTCTGGAACGGCCTCAGCGATGCGCAGAAGCAACAGGAAAACCTGCGGGGCTTCCCCGATTTCGACAGCTTCTGGACCACGGGCGTGCACCCCAATTTCAACGCCAATCCCGCCGACGGGCGCTCGAAGACGGCCGCCGCCCCGGATCTGACCCCGCCCGCCTCGGATGCGGTCATGCTGCCGGTCATCGAGGCCGGGCTCCGGCCCGAGATCTTCACGACCGTGGTCGGAAGCGGGCAGGCCCGCACCGGGTTCAACAGTCCCGAAAGCCAGAACCACCACCAGGGTGTGGGCGCCGCCATCCTCGAGGGTCAGCCGCACAACAAGGTGCACAACGATCTGGGCAACGCCGCGGGCGGCTGGATGCCCTCGCTTCTGTCCTCGGTCGATCCGATCTTCTTCATGCATCACTGCAATGTCGACCGGCTCTGGGACGTCTGGACGACGAAAGAACGGACTGCGGGCCGGACCGCCTTGCCCACGGCAGAGGAGGCCCCGCGCTTCGACCCCGAGCCCTTCCTCTTCTATATCGGCGATGCCGGGCAACCTGCCCCCAGCACCGCCGGCGCCTCGATGGACATCGCGCCCTGGGGCTATGCCTACACGCCGGGCTCGGGGTCCGCTTCCGCCGCGGGGCTGCAGTCCCGGCGCGGCATCGCTCCCAATGCAACCGCCCAGGCAAATGAAGGCTTCGGCCTGAACGAGGGGGCCACGGCCAGTCTTTCGCTGCCCGAAAGCGCAGCGGCCGCCGGGGCGGAAAACACCCGGCAGGTTGCCCAGGTCACCTTCACGCCCCCGAGGATGGTGAAGGGGCTGCGCTTCGATGTCTTCGTGTCTCCCGCCGGGGAGACGCCCGAGCTGTCCGAGGACAGCCCCGGTTTCGCCGGCTCGTTCGAGTTCTTTGGCATGTTGCACGGCCATGGCCACGATTTCACGGCGGTCATCGACGTGACCGATGCCGTGGAGCGCCTGCGTGAAGCCGGAACGCTGCCGGAAAGTGGTGCGATCGATGTGACGCTGGCGGCTTCGGGAACGGGGAGGGAAGACCGGACACTCGAATCCGCGCCATTGGAGGGGGTCTTCAAATCGGTCGTCTTGGAAAGCTTCTGACCCGCATCCTCTGCGCGCCGGCCGGACCGGCGGCCGCGGCCCTTGTCTGGGCCGCCGCCGCAGCTTCTCAGGCGGCGGGCGGCGGAACCGGCACGGACCCGCCGGTGATCGATGTGGCCTCGGGGTCGGACCCTTTGGTCCTTGCCGTGCGCACGGGGCCGCTGCCGGCGGGCGCCGAGCTGGTGCTTGAGACGCCGGAGGGGCTCCGCATCGGCTCGGTGTCTCCCTTCGGCGCGACCGCTGCCACGTCCCCCGCCGAGCAGGTCCATCTCGTTCCGGTCCCTGCGGGAACCCTTCCGGACGGCCGGACCGAGATCCGCGCCAGGCTGATCCTGCATGGTTCTGAACGGGCCGCGACGGCCCGCGAATTTCTCGGCGTGGCGATCATCGGCAATTGAACGCCCGGTCCTGGTCGCGGGTGATCGGTTCGACGACGGAATTGTCCAGCCCCGAAGACCCGAAACTGCAGATCCACTCGCAAGGTCTGGGGGGCAGCCAATTTCGCGCCTTCGATCTTGCGTCACCGCCTGGCCAATCGGGCAGGTGCAGGCCGGAAGTTCCCTCGTCGCGATGTGAAGTCAGCCCAACCTGAAGGATCAGACGACATGGGGAAAGGCCGGTTCCGCATCCTGGCCGTGAACGGCGATTGCCGCCACGAAATCCTCGCGCTGATCGCCGACACCGGCATCTCGGAGGAACGGGAGGGGGGCGGGACTCAGATCCCGTCCGACGCGCGCCGGGCGCCTGGGCGCTCGGAGGGCCCCGCGCCCGGCGCGCTAGCCCAACCCGAAACCGACCAATATCAAACCAAAGGTGTCTCGCTATGATCGAGGGACGGCAGGGGGAAAGGTCACGAGCTCGGCCGCGATCCTCTCATGCGACCAGCCCGCCGCACGGCGCGCGGCCACAAGGTCCCGGTTTGCCTTGTCTTTCCGGAAGCAGGGCCGCCGCTGCCAGTCGCGGGGCGGCTCCCTCGGTTTGCCGAAAAGATCCACCGCCCCGGGCTCGGGGGAAAATCGTCTGTCATCGGAAAAAACTCCCGACTGGCGAAGCCGCCGGTCTCTGACCCCGGGACTTCCGGAGTTTTGCCCGCCGGGGGTGTCGTGCTCAGTCGCCCGCCGCCGTTCCGTGCATTGCTGCGTGCCGTCATGCCAGACCTTCGACACGGTCTGCAGGCTCCTCTAAGCCCATAAACGCAAAGGATAGCTCAGGTGTGGGCGGATCGCCGAGCCTCCGGCGCTTATTGGCCAAGTCCCGCACCGTCAGGCCTCTGAACCGGGCCGTCCAATTGCAGAAGGTCCCGTCCGACATGCCGTTTGCCTGACGCGTGATCTGCGGCACAGGTCCGCGCACGTCGCACCCGCCTCAGACTCGGCCAGGATGCCGATGATCTGCTCGTCCGTTAATCTCGTCCGTTTCATTTTCCGTCTTCAGGTCAGGCCCGACGGTCATCGATGGTGGAGGCAAAATCCCGTTGCAGGTCAGCGCGTCGCGCCAAGACAGACCCTTGCGGTATCGGAGAACGGGCTCATCAGCGCGGGTCAGTTGAACCGCTTACGGTTCGTCCTTCTGCTTGGTTCAAATACCCATGACGCAACAGGTGCCACGGGGCCTGGCTCCGGGCTGGCTCAACCACGCATCAGTCGGATCGCGGCCAGTCCCGCGTCGGAAAGGTCGAGAAGCCGCGCGAAATAATGTTCGCGTGCGGCGAAGCCGCGCCGCCCGGTGCCGGTGAAGGCATCCTCGAGGGCGTCGATCAGCCGGTTGAGGCGGCGCTGATGCATCCCGAGCGCCACCTGCACCGGGTCGGCGATCACGCCCGCGAAGGCGGCGACCAGCGCGCCGAGGCCGATCAGAGGCACGGTGATCGCGACGGTCATCCAGGCGGGCGCGGCCGTGGGAAAGATCCCGTACCAGGCGGTGCCGAGAAGCCCGCCCAGCGGGAAGGCGGCGATGGCGGCCTGATGCGCGACGATGGCGGCGATCCCGGGCGCGAAGGACACCATGCCGGGCGTCAGCGACTGGAAGGCCAGCGCGCCCGCCCCCATCGTGCCCAGCGCCGTGGTCATCTCGGCCACCGCCGAGCGGGTGCCGCCATAATCGCCCAGCGCCCGGGCGCCCAGGGCGGGGGCCTCGGCCCGCGCCTCGACCAGGGCCGCGAGGTCGGGCCGGGCGAGGATCGCGCGGGCCAGCGCATCCTTGCCGCTGGCGCCGCCGGGGCCGTCCCAGGGCAGTTCCAGAAGGTCGACCACCACCGCGCGTTCGGCGGCCGTGGCGACGGCGGTGGGCAGCAGGATCCGCCGCGCGCCAAGCCAGGCCGCAACGCGGCGCGCGCCCAGTCGCCCGGCCCCCCAGGCGCCGAGCCGGGTCAGGATCAGCACAGGCGACAGCATCACGTTGACCGGCGCCTTGAGCACGTCCCAGCCCAGCGCGTGGCGGTGCAGCCGCAGCGCGCCGACGATCCCGAACCGGCGCCGGGCAAAGGCCGGCACACGGGCGCGGCGCGCGGCGAAATAGCTGCGCGCGGCGGCGATCAGGGCGGCATCGGTGTCGTGGCTCAGAGGCTCGGTCATGGCCGATCAGATGGGGGGGCGAGGGCCGCTCGGCAAGCCGGTCAGAGGGCTTCGAAGATGGATATTCCGGTTTCGCCGTAGCGGCGGCTGTCCAGAAGCGCGACCCCCTCGGGCGGGGTCACCGCCGCGCCCTCTTCCCAGACGATCAGCGCCCCCGGCGCGATCCAGCCGCCCGCAAGCGCGGCGGCCAGGGCGCGTTCGCCAAGGCCCTTGCCATAGGGCGGGTCCAAAAACACCAGCGTCGCGGGCGACTCGGGGGCGGGGCCGGGACGGGCGGCGTTCCGGCGCAGGATCGTGCAGTCTGCCTCGGCCCGGCACAGCGCCACATTCTCGCGGATCAGCGCCAGTGCCTTGGTGCCGTCATCGACAAAGGTCACATGGGCGGCGCCGCGCGAAAGCGCCTCGAGCCCCAGCGCACCGGTCCCCGCGAAGAGGTCGAGCACGCGCGCACCGTCGACCGGATCGCCATAGCCGCCGTTCAGCAGCAGATTGAAGAGGCTTTCGCGCACCCGGTCGGTCGTGGGGCGCAGATGCGCCGCCGGATCGCCCTTGCCGACCGAGGCCAGCGCCCGGCCCCGGAACCGGCCCGCCACGATCCTCATGCCGCCATCAGCGCCTTGAGATCGCCCGTGGCGACGCTTTCGGGATCGGGCGAGCGGCCCGTCTCGATCAGACGCTTGGCGGTCATGTAGGCGCGCGGGTCGTTCATCGCGTCGACCGCCAGCAGCTCGGCGCCGCGATAATACCAGTGGCTCAGGCTGCCCGCGCGGTCGCCGGGGCGCACCACCACTCGGTCGTAGCCGAGGTTCAGCCCCGCGATCTGCAGCTTGACGTCGTACTGGTCGGACCAGAACCACGGCTTGGGCACATAGGGGGTGTCTGCGCCCAGCATGTTGGCCGCGACCGCCTCGGCCTGATCGATGGCGTTCTGCACGCTTTCCAGCCGGATCCGGCCGCCCCGATAGGGCAGGCTGGTGCAATCGCCCGCGGCCCAGATCGCGGGGTCCGAGGTCCGGCCCATCGCATCGACCGCGATGCCTGCCTCGACCGTCAGCCCGGCCGCCTCGGCCAGCGCGGTCGCGGGGGCGACGCCGATCCCGAGAATGACGAAATCGGCCTCGATGATGCTGCCATCGGCCAGCTCGGCGCCGGTGACGCGGGTCTCGCCCAGAAGGCGGGTCAGGCCGGTCGCCTCGCGGATCTCGACGCCATGGGCCGCATGCAGCGCGCGGAACCAGTCGGCGGTCTCGGGCGCGGCCACGCGCTGCAGGATGCGCGGCGCGGCCTCGATCAGGGTGACTTTCAGCCCCAGACGGGACGCGACGGCCGCCGCCTCGAGCCCGATATAGCCGCCGCCGACGATCAGCACCCGGGCGCCGGGGCGGAAGGCGGGCGCCATCGCATCGACATCGGCGAGGCTGCGGACCACATGGACGCCCTCGAGCGTGCCGCCGATTTCGGCGGGCAGCCGTCGGGGGGCGGCGCCGGTGGCGAGCGCCAGCCTGTCATAGGCGATTTCCTCGCCCTCGATCGTCACCCGGGCGCGGGCGCGGTCGATGCCTGTCACCGCCTGGCCCAGGCGCAGGTCGATCCCGGCCTCGGCGTAGAAGGCGGGCGGGCGCAGATAAAGCCGGTCCAGCGGCATCTCGCCCAGCAGGTATTTCTTCGACAGCGGCGGGCGTTGATAGGGCGGCGCAGCCTCGTCGCCGATCAGGGTCAGCCGGCCCGCATGGCCAAGCGCCCGGAGTTTCGCGGCCAGCGCCGCGCCTGCCTGGCCGGCGCCGATGATGACGATGTGGGGCATTGGGGTTCGCTCTGGGGTTCCGCTCTGGCACGATCCGGCCTGCACACTATCTGAGCCGCGAAACGCAATGCAATGCATCAGGAGGAAGATGTCATGGCGATTTCCGAAGGCGACCGACTGCCGGAGGCGAGCTTTACCGAAATGGGGGCGGACGGGCCGGGCGCCGTCTCGCTGGCCGACAAGCTGAAGGGCCGCAAGGTGGTCTTGTTCGCGGTGCCGGGGGCGTTCACGCCCACCTGTCATTCGGCGCATATGCCAAGCTTCATCAAGGCGAAGGACAAGCTGGCTGCCAAGGGTGTCGACGAGATCATGTGCGTTGCCGTCAACGACCCCTTCGTGATGAAGGCCTGGGGCGAGGCGACCGGCGCGCATGCGGCGGGGATCACCATGCTGGCCGATGCCGATGCCAGCTTCACCAAGGCCATCGGCATGGATTTCGACGCGTCGCCGGTCGGGCTGATTTCGCGGTCCAAGCGCTATGCGATGCTGGTCGAGGACGGCGTGGTGAAGAAACTCAATGTCGAGGCCAGCCCGGGCGAATGCTCGATCTCGGCGGGCGAGACCCTGCTGGAACAGATCTAGGACCAGCGCCCGTCCCTTCGGGGGCGGGCGTCCGCGCTCAGGCTAGCGTGTCCATCTTTCGCGCGAGGTCCACGTCCTTCATGGTCAGCCCGTCCGCGTCATGGGTCGACAGCGTGACCTCGACGGTCTTGTAGACATTGCTCCATTCGGGGTGGTGGTTCATCTTCTCGGCCCAGAGCGCGGCGCGGGTCATGAAGCCGAAGGCCGAGACGAAATCGCCGAATTCATAGGTCTTGGCGATGGCATCGCGCCCCTCGACCGCCGCCCAGCCCTGGGCAAACAGCGGCGACAGTTCCAGCTTGCGTTCGTCCTCGGTCAGTTTTCCGGTCATTCCTGTTCCTCCTCCTGGTCTTTCGCGGTCTTGCGGAACGGCCCGTAGGCGGTGATTACCTCGATCTCTTCGGCGACGGCCTCGCGTTCGGCCCGCAGGAAATGATCGACCGCGGCGCGCAGCCCCGGATCTGCGATCCAGTGCAGCGAATGGGTGGGCGTCGGCAGGTAGCCGCGCGACAGCTTGTGCATCCCCTGCGCCCCCGCCTCGACGGTATCGAGGCCCTGGGCGATGGCGAAGTCGATGGCGCGATAATAGCACAACTCGAAATGCAGGCAGGGGTGATCCTCGATGCAGCCCCAGTAGCGCCCGTAAAGCCGCGAGCGGCCGATGAAGTTCAGCGCGCCCGCGACCGGTCGGCCGTCGCGTTCGGCCAGCACCAGCAGCATGTCGTCGCGCATGGTCTCGTGCAGCCGGTCGAAGCAGGCGCGCGTCAGGTAGGGCGTGCCCCATTTCCGCGCCCCGGTATCCTGGTAGAACCGCCAGAAAGCGTCCCAGTGCTCGGGCCGGATCTCGTCGCCGGTCAGCGCCCGGATCGAGCCGCCGAAGTCCTGCGCCGTGGCGCGTTCCTTGCGGATGTTCTTGCGCTTGCGCGAGGACAGCGTGGCGAGGAAGGCGTCGAAATCGGGATAGGCGCGGTTTTCCCAGTGGAATTGCTGGGTCACGCGGTGCAACAGCCCCATCTCGCGGCCCGCCTCGGCCTCGGCCTCGGTGCAGAAAGTGATGTGAACCGACGACAGCGCGTTCTGGGCTGCCAGTCGTACCGCGCCCTCGACCAGCGCCGCCCGGCCGCGCGTCTCTTGCCCCGGGCGGGTCAGAAAGCGGCGGCCGGTCGCGGGCGTGAAGGGCACCGCGATCTGCAGCTTGGGGTAATACTGCCCGCCCGCCCGTTCATAGCCGTCGGCCCAGCCATGATCGAAGATGTATTCGCCCTGGCTGTGGGATTTGGCGTAAAGCGGCGCGACGGCGAAGACGCCGCTGGCGTCGCGGGCCAGCAGGTGATGTGGCTGCCAGCCGGTGCCGGGCCCGACCGAGCCGCTGTCCTCCAGTGCCGCGAGGAAGCGGTAGGTGGTGAACGGATCTTCGGGACGGCCGCCATCTGCCGCTTCGGGGCAGGCGCAGGCCTGCCACTGGTTTTCGTCGATCTGGTCGATCGAGGTCAGTACCTCGATCTCGACCTGGTCTGCCTCGAGTTCACGCGCGCGCATCTGTCCTGCCCCGGCTTTCCCCTTGAGGTGGGGCCGCCGGGGGCCGGGTCAAGCGTGCCGCGCCGCGGCATAGCCCTCGAAGGTGACGTTCGCGGCGACCGTGCGGGCAATGGCCTCGTCGGCGGGGCTGCGGATCGTCCAGCACAGGATCGCAGCGCCCCGGGCCTTGAGCTCGGCCACCCGCGGCCGCGCCAGATCGCGCCACAGATGCGAGATGAACGAGGCGCCGACCCGGTCGTAATCGGGGATCTCGCGCAGCGTGTCCCGCACCGGGGCATGCAGCGTCGGCCAGTCCTTCGCCTCGTAGGCGCAGGTTGTCAGCCCGCGCGGCCGGTCGGGCGCGGCCTCGGCCAGCGCGGCCACGCTGTGCGGGTTGAAGGACATCAGCGCGACCGGGCCGTCATAGCCCTTGAGTACCCCGGCCACCGCCCGTTCCAGCGGACCGACATCGGCACCCATCGCCCCGTCCTGATCCTTGATCTCGATCAGCAGCGGTACGCGCCCGGCGACCTCGTCCAGCACTTGCGTCAGCGTCGGGATGCCGTGCCTGCCGCCGGTCAGCGGAATAGACCCCAGCTCGGCCGCGGTCCGGCCCGTCACCGGGCCGGTCTCGCCCGTCAGCCGGGCGAGGTCGTAGTCGTGAAACACCATCGGCACGCCGTCGGCCGAGGGCTGGATGTCGATTTCGATGCCGTAGCCCCCGGCGATGGCGGCGCGCACCGCCTCGATCGAGTTCTCGGGCCGCCCGGCCGCGCGGTCATGGAACGCGCGGTGGGCGATGGGGGCCGTCAGGAAGGCCGGAGGCAGGGCGCTCATGCGATTTCGAAGATGCCTTCGATCTCGACCGCGACGCCGAAGGGCAGCGAGGCCGCGCTGACCGCCGAGCGCGAATGCCGCCCGGCATCGCCCAGCGCCTCGACCAGAAAGTCCGAGGCGCCGTTGATCACCTTGGGCTGCTCGCCGAAGTCCGGGGTCGAGTTGACGAAGCCGGTCAGCTTGACCACCCGGACCAGCCGGTCGAGATCGCCGCCGCAGGCCGCCTTGAGCTGGGCCAGAAGCGAGATCGCGCAGGCCTTGGCGGCCTCGGCGCCGGCGGCCACGTCCATGTCGGCGCCCAGCTTGCCCTGGATCATCGCGCCATCCCGGGCCGAAACCTGGCCCGAGACGAAGACCAGCGCGCCCGAGGTCACGTAGGGTACGTAATTCGCTGCGGGGGCGGGGGCATCGGGAAGGGTGACGCCAAGCTCGGCCAGTCTGGCCTCGTATTTGCCGCTCATGTGGTCTCTCCGAAAGGGGTGGATCGTCGGTTCGGGCCGAAGCTACCCCCGCGCCGTGCCGGGCGGAACCCGTAAAATTCCTGCAACGCCGGGGCCGTCCGGTGCGCGTCGGCTCTTGTGATCCGCGCCAGAGCGTGGTTCCTTGACTGGGTCTCGATATCAGACTGGATCCAGCTCGTGTCGTCTTTGCGGAAAGCCACCCTGTGGTCGGGCCGTCTTGCGGTTCTTTCCACTGTCCTTCTTCTGTCCGCCTGCGCGCGCCCCGAGGCGCCCGGCACGATCCGCGACCCTTACGAATCGCGGAACCGGCAGATTCACGAGGCCAACAAGTCGCTCGACCGCGGGGTGTTCCGCCCTGTCTCGACCGCCTATGGCAAGTCGGTGCCGCGTCCGGTCCGGACCGGCGTCAGCAATTTCGCCTCGAACCTGTCGCTGCCCGGTGCGATGATCAACAGCCTGCTGCAGTTCCGCCCCGGCGATGCGGTGCAGAACGGCACGCGGTTCCTGATCAACACCACGGTTGGGCTGGGCGGGATCTTCGACCCGGCCACCCGGATGGGCGCGACGAAGGTCGATACCGATTTCGGCGAAACGCTCTATGTCTGGGGCATGCGCGAGGGCGCCTATGTCGAATTCCCGGTGCTGGGTCCGATGACCGAACGCGCCATGGTTGGCCGCGCCGTCGATTTCGCGATGAACCCGCTGCGCCCCCTGGCCAACTCCGAAGAGCGCAATGTGATGACCGGCACCGGCGTCCTTCGGGGCGCGGATGCACGATATGAAAATTCGGATCTCGTAGATTCGGTCCTATATGAAAGCGCAGACAGCTATGCGCAGTCGCGCCAGATCTATCTGGACAGCCGGCGCCACAAGCTGAGCCGCAACCAAGAGACCGATTACTTCGACCCCTACGAGGATCCCTATGAAGACCCCAATGCTCAGTAAGCCCGTCCTCGCCCCGACCCGCCGCAACCTGTTGCTGACCGGTCTGGCGGCGGGTGCCGCCCTGGCCGTGTCCGGCCTGACGCCCGGACGCGCCCTTGCCCTGACCACCGAAGAGGCCTCGCGCCTGATCGACAGCGTGGTCGGCGACATCAATAGCGCGATCAATTCGGGCGGCTCCGAAGCCCAGATGTTCTCGAAATTCGAGCGGATCTTCGCGCGCTATGCCGATGTGTCGGTGATTGCACGGTCCGTTCTGGGCGTTGCCGCGCGGCAGGCCAGTTCGGCGCAGCTGAGCGCCTTCACTGATGCCTTCCAGGGCTATATCGCCCGCAAGTATGGCCGCCGTTTTCGCGAATTTGTCGGCGGTGATATCAAGGTGAACCAGGCGCGCCAGGTGAAGAACTTCTACGAGGTCAAGTCGACCGCGCTGCTGCGCGGCCAGTCCCCGGTCGAGGTGGTGTTCCTGGTCTCCGACCGCTCGGGCAGCAACAAGTTCTTCAACATCTTCATCGAAGGTGTGAACATGCTGGCCAGCGAGCGAACCGAGATCGGTGCCCTGCTGGACAAGCGCCGCGGCGATATTGGCGCGCTGACCCGCGACCTTCGATCGCTGGGCTGACACCGGCCGTCCGGCTTGGCGACGGTTTCCGCAAGCCCTTGGCACTGCCCCGGGGCCGGGCGCATGTCCGCGCGCTGAGGGGCCTCCCTTCCCCGAAAGTTTCTTTCGGGACGCGCAGGCTCCCCGTCGGCCGCAGCAGACTGCGACACGGTTTCGACCCCAAGCCGAGGCGCACGCGGGGCTCTGCTTGCGTCGGGCTGACTATATGTCGGGCTGGTCCGGGCTCTCGGCGATGGGCAGGCCAGCCGGTCCCGGACTCCGCCTGAAGACCGCCTGCAACGCGTCTCGCTGGGCGGCGACGGTCCCTGGATTGACCCGTTTGACGAGGAAAAGTCCGGTCGGGTGACCATGCAAGACCATCGCCGTCAGCGCGATGCATCTGACGATGGGAAAGGCGATGGAACGGCTCTGCCTCGCCGCCGTGCGGGTCGTTTCCAGACCGTCAGCCCTCGTCGAAGGTAGCGGCTTCCCGCTCTGCGGCCTCATGACATGTGCTGGGCAAAGTCTCTTCCTCCCCGGCCGCGACGAGGAATGCCGCCACGGCTCTGCATTCCGTGACAGGCCGCGCGGCCGAGCGGACCGGCTCGGCGGCCAGGTCGGGTCGGCCGCGACAGGTCAGTTTCGGGCGCCGAACGCCCCGAGGACGCTGCGCAGGATGTTCTCGGCCAGATTGCCGCCGTCGTCGCGGTTGTCCTGCGCAGGCTGTTGCTGGCCCCATCCGCCGGTCCCGGGCCCGGCCGACTGGCCCGGATAGCCGGGCTCGCCGGCGACGGGCGGCGGCGCCTCTTCGGGCAGCAGCATCGGCAGCGGCCGGGGCGGCACGCCCTCGTGGACCCGGACCATGGCCTCATGCCAGATCTCGGCGGGCAGGCCGCCGCCGGTCACGCCCTTCAACGGCGTGTTGTCGTCATAGCCCATCCAGACCCCGGCCACGTAATCGGCCGAAAAGCCGATGAACCAGGCATCGCGCGCCGCCGAGGTGGTGCCGGTCTTGCCCGCGACCTGACGGTCGGCCAGCTTGGCCCGGTGCCCGGTCCCCGCCTCGACCGCGCGCCACATCATGTAGACGAGGCTTTGGGCCGCGCGTTCGGAGATCACCCGTTCGCCCATGCCGCCCTCCTGACCCATCAGCGGCGTGGAATCGCCCTTCAGCCTCAGCTCGGTCAGGCCATAGGGGGTCACGCTCGACCCGCCGTTGAGGATGCCTGCATAGGCGCCGGTCATGTTGATCAGGGTCGATTCAGAGGCCCCCAGCGCCAGCGCGGGGCCCGCGGCCAGATCGGCCTGAAGCCCGAAGTCATGGGCGATGCGGCGCACGTTCTCGCGGCCCACCGCCTCGGACACCTTGACCGCCGGAATGTTCAGCGAATGCTGCAGCGCTTCGGTCAGGGTCACGCGGCCGCGGAACTTGTGGTCGTAATTGTCGGGCGAATAGGGGCCCGAGCCGGGCACGTTGATGGTATAGGGCTCGTCCACCACGGTCGCGTTGGGGGTGTAGCCCAGATCGAGCGCCGCGGCATAGACGAAGGGCTTGAAGGACGACCCGGTCTGCCGAAGCGCCATGGTCGCGCGGTTGAACCCGCCGACCGCGGTCTGGCGCCCGCCCACCATGGCCCGGACCGCGCCGTCGGCCGACATCACGATGATCGCGGCCTCGGCCTTCGAGCCGTCCTTGACCTTGGTCTCGAACACCTCCTTCAGCGCGTCTTCGGCCGCCTTCTGGATGCGCGCATCGAAGGTGGTGCGGATGATGACGTCCTCGGTGGTGTCGCGGGTCAGGAAATCGGGGCCCGCGCCCATCACCCAGTCGGCGAAATACCCGCCCGCGCGCGACTCGGCGGCTTCGGACAGCTTCGCCGGGTTGGCCTTGGCGATGGCGGCCTGTTTCGGCGTGATGTAACCTTGGTCCTGCATCAGCCCGATGATCAGGTTCGCCCGGTCGCGCGAGCGTTGCAGGTTGTTGGTAGGCGCATAGGTCGTGGGGGCCTTCAGGAGCCCCGCCAGCATCGCCGCCTCCGAGACGTTGACCTGGTTCGCGGACTTGCCGAAATAGCGCTGGGCGGCGGCCTCGAAGCCGCGCGTGCCCGCGCCCAGATAGGCGCGGTTGAGGTAGATCGTCAGGATCTCGTCCTTGGTGTACTTCACCTCCATCGCCATGGCGTAGAGGGCTTCCTTGATCTTCCGGCCCAGCGTGGTGCGGCGGCAGTCGGCCTCGTAGGCGGCCTCGGTCTTCCAGGTCTTCGAATCGTAGGGCACGCCCAGGCACAGAAGCTTGGCGGTCTGCTGGGTGATGGTGGACCCGCCGTTGCCGGACAGCGGGCCGCGTCCCTCGGCGAGGTTGATCCGAATCGCCCCGGCGATGCCGCGCGGGCTGATCCCGAAATGGCGGTAGAAGCGGCGGTCCTCGGTCGCGACGACCGCGTTCTTCAGCGCAGGGGCGACGGTCGTGGCGGTGATCTGGCCGCCGAACTGTTCGCCGCGCCAGGCAAAGACCTTGCCGTCGCGGTCGAGCAGGGTGACCGAGCCGCGATTCCGCCCGTCAAGAAGCGCCGTCATCTCGGGCAGTTGCTGCTGGAAGTAGAAGACCCCGCAGCCGATGATGAAAACGCCCAGCAGCGCCAGCCGCACCGCCGTGCCCAGAAGCGACCGGAAGAGGCCGCGAAAGAGGCCCGAGATCGCGCGGAAAAGCGGATTTCCGCGCCTTGTGCGCCCGCCCCGCCGTCCGCCGCCACTGCCCCCGCCGCTGCGGGTCCGGGGCTTGCGGCCGCTCGGCTGCGCCTTGCGCGCGGTTTTCTTCGGATAGCGCCGATCCGCCACCAGGGGCGGCGGCCTGCGTCCCGTGCTGCCCATTTCCGTCGACTGCCTCGTCTGCCTTTTGCCCGCACCATATCGCGCGCGCGCCGGATTGTGGAGGTCGAAGGCGTCGCGCGGCGGGTTTTCAAAATGCCCGAAATTACAGCGTAGATGCATATCTGTGCAAAAATTGTGCATTATCGCCCGCCTCACGCCCGGTTCCTGACCTCGATCCGCTTGTGTCCGGTGGGCTTCGCGGCCCTTCCTTGCCGCTGTGAAAACCCGCAGGGGCCACCTGCTCAACGGAGGGGCACAACGTGAAACTCATCATTGCTGCAATCAAGCCGTTCAAGCTGGAGGAAGTGAGGGAAGCCCTCACCGCAATCGGCGTGCGCGGCATGATGGTGACCGAGATCAAGGGCTTCGGCTCGCAGTCCGGTCACACCGAGATCTACCGCGGTGCGGAATATGCCGTGAACTTCGTTCCGAAAGTGAAACTCGAAATCGTCGTGACCTCGGCCATGGCCGATCAGGTCGTCGAGACGATCGCCAAGACCGCCAAGACCGACAAGATCGGCGACGGCAAGATTTTCGTGCTGGACGTGAACCAGGCGGTGCGTGTCCGGACCGGCGAAACCAACGAAGACGCGGTGTGACGCGGACGTATCAGGGATAGAGAGACAACGAAAATGGCGAATATCAAACATATTCTCGGCCTGGCGGCGCTGACCGCGACGGCCGCGGCGCTTCCGGCGCTGGCACAGGATGCCGCCGCGGCCGTCGAGGCCGCCGCCGAAGCCGCGCCGATCATGGACAAGGGCGACACCGCCTGGATGATGACCGCGACGATCCTGGTTCTGTTCATGACCATGCCGGGCCTGGCGCTGTTCTACGGCGGCCTCGTGCGTCAGAAGAACATGCTGTCCGTCCTGATGCAGTGCACGCTGATCACCGCGATGATGATGGTGATCTGGGTGTTCTGGGGCTACTCCTTCGCCTTCGGCGGCGGCACCTCTCCGTTCTGGGGCGGCTTCGGCAAGCTGTTCCTGTCGGGCGTCACCGTCGATTCGACCGCCGCGACCTTCACCGACGGCGTGGTGATTCCCGAATACGTGTTCATCGCCTTCCAGATGACCTTTGCCGTCATCACGCCCGCGCTGATCGTCGGCGCCTTCGCCGAGCGGATGAAATTTTCGGCCGTGCTGCTTTTCATCGCGATCTGGACGACCTTCTGCTACTTCCCGGTGGCCCACATGGTCTGGGACGGAGCGGGCCTGCTGTTCAACCTTGGCGCGCTGGACTTCGCCGGCGGGACCGTGGTCCACATCAACGCCGGGATCGCGGCGCTGGTCGGTGCCATCATGGTCGGTCCCCGCATCGGGCTTGGCAAAGAGAACATGGCGCCCCACTCGATGACGCTGACCATGGTCGGGGCCTCGATGCTGTGGATCGGCTGGTTCGGCTTCAACGCCGGGTCCAACCTCGAAGCCAACGGCTTCACCGGCCTGCCCTTCATCAACACCTTCGTTGCCACCGCCGCCGCGATCCTGTCCTGGTCGGCCGTCGAGGCGCTGACCCGTGGCAAGGCCTCGATGCTGGGGGCCGCTTCGGGCATGGTTGCGGGCCTCGTCGCGATCACCCCGGCCTGCGGCCAGCTGGGTCCGATCGGTGCCATCCTGCTGGGCCTGATCGTGTCGCCGATCTGCTACTTCTTCGTGGCGACCGTGAAAGCCAAGTTCGGCTATGACGACGCGCTGGACGTGTTCGGCGTGCACGGCATCGGCGGCATCGTCGGCGCGCTGGGCACCGGCCTCTTCGGCGGTTCGATGTTCGGCGGTCAGGGCGGCGAGGACTACTCGACCATCGGTCAGACGATCGTTCAGGCCGAGGCCGTGCTGGTCACCATCGTGTGGTGCGGTGTGGTTTCGGTGATCGCCTACAAGATCGTCGACATGATCGTCGGCCTGCGGGTCGATACCGACAGCGAACGTCAGGGCCTCGACCTCACCAGCCACGGCGAGTCGGCCTATCACAGCTGAGCCGCGACCCGGGTCCTCAAGAATGCGAACGGCGGGGAAGTTCCCCGCCGTTTCCTTTTGTGCCTGTGCCGCGCTGGACGGGGCGGGCTAGAGCCCGGCCGCCAGCATCGCCTCGGCCACTTTCGGGATATTGGTCTCCGACAGGCCGGCCAGGTTGATCCGCCCGTCGCCGACCACATAGACGCCATGGGTCTCGCGCATCGCGGCGACCTGATCCGGGGTCGCGCCGATCAGCGAGAAAAGCCCCTTCTGCCCGGCGAGGAAGGCGAAGCGGTCCGACCCGCTGGTTTCGCGCAGCCGGTCGGCCAGCGTTCGGCGCAGGGTTTCGATCCGGCTGCGCATGGTTTCCAGCTCGGCGGCCCAGTCGGCCCGAAGCTCGGCATTGCCAAGGATCGCGGTCACCACGCGCGCGCCGTGATCGGGCGGGAAGGCGAAGTTTTGGCGGTTGAGGTTCGAGAGGTTCCCTCGCACCAGCTCGCGCGCGGTCTCGTCCGGGGTCAGCGCCAGCACCGCTCCCACGCGTTCGCGGTACAGCCCGAAATTCTTCGAACAGCTGACCGAGACCAGCATCTCGGGCAGCGCCCCGGCCAGCAGCCGCACCCCGGCGGCATCGGCCTCAAGCCCGGCGCCGAAGCCCAGATAGGCCAGATCGACCAGCGGCAGCGCGCCGGTGCGGCCCAGGATCTCGGCAATCGCGGCCCAGTCCGCCGGCGTCAGCTCGGCGCCCGTGGGGTTGTGGCAGCAGCCATGCAGGATCACCACATCGCCCGGGCCGGTGGTCTCGAGATCGGCCAGAAGGCCCGAGATGTCGAGCGCATGCGCCCCGGCGTCGTAATAGCGGTAGGCCGCCTCGCCGAGCCCCAGGAAATTGACGATGGCGGCATGGTTGGGCCAGGAGGGCGCCGGGATGAAGACCCGCGCCTTGCGATCGGCGAGGCGCACCAGCTCCAGCGCCTGCCGCACCGCGCCGGTGCCGCCGGGGGTCGCCACCGCGGCGACGCGGCCCGCGGGCACGGCCTCGCCCAGGACCAGCGTCCGGATCGCGTCGAGAAAGGCCGGATCGCCCTCGATGCCCACATAGCC
This sequence comes from Rhodovulum viride, assembly GCF_003265965.1. NCBI lineage: Bacteria > Pseudomonadati > Pseudomonadota > Alphaproteobacteria > Rhodobacterales > Paracoccaceae > Rhodovulum > Rhodovulum viride. Next base: position 19,381 of record NZ_MUAV01000007.1, read on the forward strand.
CTTGCTGTCCTGAGTGCGCCACAGGGTCTCTTCGGCCGCCTTGACCGCCCGCATCACCGGGGTCCGGCCCTCGGCGTCGCGATAGACGCCGACGCCGAGGTCGATCTTGTCCGTGCGCGGATCGGCGCGGAATTGCTGCATCAGCCCGATGATCTTGTCGGGGCTTTGCGGGGAAAGGCGGTTCAGCATCGTGCAGGTCCCGTCTCGACCGGAAGGTCTCCGTACATGCCCCATTCCGACCACGAGCCGTCATAGAGCGAATGGGTGCGATGCCCGATCACCTCGAGCGCGAGGCTGAGGATGGCGGCCGTCACGCCCGAGCCGCAGGAGGTGATGACCGGCTTTTTCAGGTCGACCCCGGCGGCCTCGAACACGGCTTTCAGCGCCTCGGGGCTTTTCATCGTGGCATCGGGGTTCAGCAGGGTCGCGAAGGGCACGTTCTTCGAGCCGGGAATATGGCCAGAGCGCAGCCCCGGCCGCGGTTCCGGGTCCTTGCCCTCGAAGCGCGCGGCCCCGCGGGCATCGACGATCTCGTAATCGCCAAGCTTCGAGGCGGCCGCGACCTGGGTCACGTCCTTGACCAGCCCGGCCTGGCGCTGAACCGTCATGTGGCGGTCGCGCACCATCGGCGGCAGGTCCTCGACCGGGCGCTCTTCGGCCCGCCATTTCGGAAAGCCGCCATCCAGCACCGCGATATCGGTCTTGCCCATCAGCCGGAAGGTCCACCAGACCCGGGCGGCCGAGAACAGGCCCGCGCTGTCATAGACCACCACCTGATGGCCGTCGCCCACGCCCATGGCGCGCAGGCGGCTGATAAACTTCTCGGGCGGCGGGGCCATGTGCGGCAGGGTCGACCGCTGGTCGGAAATCTCGTCGATATCGAAGAAGCGCGCGCCGGGAATATGGGCCGCCTGATACTCGGCGCGGGGATCGCGCGGGGTGTCGGTGGCAAAGACCGGTCGACAGGAGGCATCGAGGATCCTCAGATCGGGATCGTTCAGATGCGCCGCAAGCCAGTCCGTCGAGACCAGCGTTTTCGGATCGTCGTAGCTCATGACCTCCCCCTCCGGCTGCGCAGACACCGTTTCCCTTAGAACGGCGCCCGTGCCGAGGCAAGGCGGGTGTCAGCCGTGGTCCTTCAAAAGCCGGGCCTTCTGGCGCTGCCAGTCGCGCTTGGCTTCGGTTTCCCGCTTGTCCTGGGTCTTCTTGCCCTTGGCGATGCCGATCTTCAGCTTCACCAGCCCCTTGTGGTTGAAGTACAGCACCAGCGGCACCAGCGTGTAGCCCTTGCGCTGGGTGTCGGACCAGAGCCGAGCCATTTCCTTGCGGCTGACCAGAAGCTTGCGCTTGCGGCGTTCCTCATGGCCCCAGGTGCGGGCCTGTTCGAAGGGCGGGACATAGCCGTTGACCAGCCACAGCTCGCCGTCCTCGACCGAGGCATAGCTTTCGGCGATGTTGGCGCCGTTCTCGCGCAGCGACTTGACCTCGGAGCCCTGCAGCATGATCCCGCATTCGAGGTCGTCCTCGATCGCGTAATCGTAACGGGCCCGCCGGTTCTCGGCGATCACCTTGTAGTTCGGGTCGGACTTCGCATTGGCCATGGTGGAGGCGATATAGGCTATCGCGGGCCGCCATGAAAGGGCGCCCGCCCTCGGCCGCAGCTTATGTTGCATTTCGCGAAACGCAGCGTTTCGGAATTGCGCGGTGCGATTGTGGCAACATCCGGGCAGCGTCACAGTTTCCGCCCCCGAAACGGACTCGGGGCCTCAGCGCCCGAAACGGCGCCTCGGCCCGCGGCTGCGGGCTCTGGCGGAAACGGTTGTCCAAAGTGACCCAGGGTCATGTTTGTCGGTCCGTCGAAGACATATCAAATTTGATCATAATTCTTCCCGACTGCGGTCCGAATCGAAGCGCCATATCGGAGTTATGGATCGACGTGTTGTTACCGATCCTGTGTGAAGGGTCGCGTATCTGGCCTGTAGCAAGTGCAATGTTACTTGGGGCGCACCACGTGAATGGTGACTTCGGTTGGTGTGACCGGTGCGCCCCAGGGGTTTCCTCCAGCCTCGCCGATTGCACGCCGGATTGATCCGGTGCCGGTCCGGGCTAGCTCCTGACCGGGCCCGGTCCGGGCGACCGGACCGCGCCCCGCAGGCCTGCACAGGAAGGGAGGACCCCATGTACGCTCGCCCCGCCACTCTGTCCCCAGCCAAGCCGTTCGCGGTCTCTTGTCTGGTTCCGTCCCTGGCATTTGCCGCGCTGACGGCGCTGGCGGTTCCGGCTTTGGCCGATGACCACCGGACGCCCTCGCCCGACGGCGCGCGGGTGTTCATCGTCAGTCCTGAAGATGGCGCCACGGTGTCCTCGCCGCTGTCGGTCGTCTTCGGCATCGAGGGCATGGAGGTGGTGCCGGCCGGCACCGACGCGCCCGCCAGCGGCCATCACCACCTGATCGTCGACGCGCCGCAAGAGGGCTTCGATTTCTCGCAGGCTGTTCCGGCAGACGACCATCACATCCATTTCGGCGGCGGCCAGACCGAAACCACGATCGAGCTTGAACCTGGTCCGCATACGCTCTGGCTGCTGCTGGGCGACGCGAACCACGTGCCCCACGATCCGCCGGTCATGTCAGAGCCGATCGAGGTGATGGTCGAGTAGGCCCTAATCAGCCGTTCCCGGCGGCAGGTCGACCGACGCAAGCCAGGGCTTGATGTCAAGCAGCGGCGTGCCGTCGAAGCAGTCGAGCGCATCGACGGTTACCCGCCCGGCGCCCAGATCGAGCGCGGTGATGGTCACCGTCGACTGGCTGATGGTGTTGGGCCGGTTTGGCGAGCGCAGCGCGAAGGTTCCGCGCGGGCCGTCCACATGGCGCGGCGCCTGCACCAGCAGGTCGCGGCGCGCCCGGTCCATCCAGTACAGCACGATCACCGGCTGACCGACCGCAAGCCCTGACAGCGCCGGTGCGAAGACCGGATCGATCTCAAGGATGGCGGGCGCGCCCCGTTCGCGCGCCCGGTGGATATTCTTGGGGCAGTCTTCGGGGCCCCAGGGCGTCCGTGCCCGGCCGATGACGCGCAGCGCCGGACCGTCGGCGGGGCCGAGATCCCCGGCCGCCACCTCGCCGGGACGCAGCCCGTCCGGCCCGCTCAGTTCAAGAGCCCGGCATGCCGCATGGCGGCGTCGATCCGGTCCTTGGTGCCCTCGGTCAGCCCGACCAGCGGCGAGCGGACCTCTTCGCTGCATTTGCCCAGCCGCGACAGCGCGTATTTCGCCCCGGCGACGCCCGGTTCGAGGAAGATCGCGATATGCAGCGGCATCAGCCGGTCCTGCAGCTCCAGCGCCTTGACATAGTCGCCCGCAAGCGTCGCCTCCTGGAACTCGGCGCAAAGCCGTGGCGCCACGTTCGCGGTGACCGAGATGCAGCCGCGTCCGCCATGGGCGTTGAAGCCCAGCGCGGTGCCGTCCTCGCCCGACAGCTGCAGGAAGTCGGGGCCGCAGGTGATCCGCTGCTTCGGCACGCGGGACAGATCGCCGGTCGCGTCCTTGACGCCGATGATCCGGGGCAGCTTCGCCAGCTCGCCCATGGTCTCGGGGGTCATGTCGACGACCGACCGGCCGGGGATGTTGTAGATGATGATCGGCAACTCGCAGCAGTCGTGCAGCGCCGTGAAATGCGCGATCATGCCCGCCTGGGTCGGCTTGTTGTAATAGGGCGTGACCACCAGCGCGGCATCGGCCCCGACCTTTTCGGCATATTGCATGAAGCGCACCGCCTCGGAGGTGTTGTTCGAGCCCGCGCCCGCCACCACCGGCACCCGGCCGTCGACGGTCTTGACCACCGCCTCGATCACCGCCTCATGCTCGGCATGGCTGAGCGTGGGGCTTTCGCCGGTGGTGCCCACCGGGACGAAGCCATGGCTGCCTTCGGCCAGCTGCCAGTCGACCAGACGCTTGAGCGTGTCGAAATCCACGGCGCCGTCCTTGAACGGCGTCACCAGGGCTGGAAGGGACCCTTTTATCATGACACGCTCCTTTTCATCTGTGTTCGATGGCCTGTTCTGATAGCCTTGGCGCGAGTCGTGCGCCCGCGCAGCGCGCCGGACCCTATAGCGCCGGCTGCCCGTTGCCAAGTTTGTGAATTGCCCGCATAGACCGCTGCGTGAGACCTTGCCAATCGCCCTTTGCCGACCCTGCCCCGACATGCGTGCCCTGATCCTGCTTTTCCTGATTTCACTGGCCGCTCCGGTCCTCGCGGCCGAGCGCACCGCCCTTGCCAAGGCCATGGTCGCCGTGCGTGCCGACCGCTGGAGCGAGGCCCGCCAGTTGGCCCGTCCCGCCGGTCAGGTCGCGCTCGACATCGTCGAGTGGCGGCGGCTGCGCGCGGGCGAGGGCAGCCTCGACGACTACCGTGCCTTTCTGGCCCGCAATCCCGACTGGCCCGGGCTCGACAAGGTGCGGACCTCGGGCGAGGGCGCGATTGGGGCCGGAGACGATCCGGCGGCGGTGGTGGCCTTCTTCGGCGGGCGGGCCCCGGTCACGGGCGAGGGCGCGCTGCGGCTGGTCGAGGCCGAGGCGGCGCTGGGCCGGACCGGCGAGGCCCAGGCGGCGGCGGTGGCGGCCTGGCAAAGCCTGCCGCTTTCCGAAGCCGCGCAGTCGGCGCTTCTGGCGCGGTTCGGCCGCACGCTGGCCGGGCAGCATGTGGCCCGGCTCGACACGCTTCTGTGGGAGGGGCACGACATTTCGGCCGGGCGGATGCTGAGCCTCGTGCCCGAAGGCTGGCAGAAGCTTGCCGCGGCGCGGATCGCGCTCCGCAATCAGGACCCGGGCGTCGACGCCCGGATCGCGGCGGTGCCGACCTCGCTGCGCAACGATCCGGGCCTCGCTTACGAGCGCTTCATGTGGCGCACCCGCAAGGGCCGGGGCGAGGATGCCATCGCGCTCCTGGACGAGCGCAGCGCCTCGGCCGAAAGCCTCGGGCGCCCGGCGCTCTGGGCCGGGTGGCGGCGCTACTATGCCCATCAGGTGCTGCGCGAGGGCAACCCGAAGCTTGCCTATCGCCTCGCCTCGCGCCACCATCTGAGCGCGGGCGCAAGCTATGCCGAACTGGAATGGCTGTCGGGCTTCATCGCGCTGCGCTTCCTCGACAAGCCCGAGACCGCCTTGACCCATTTCCGCGCCTTCGAGGCGGCGGTCCGGACCCCGATCAGCCTCGGCCGGGCGGGGTACTGGGAGGGCCGCGCGCTCGAGGCGATGCGCCATCCGCAGGAGGCCCGCGCGGCCTATGCGATGGGCGCCCAGTTCCAGACCAGCTTTTACGGGCTTCTCGCGGCCGAGCGCGGCGGCATCGCCATGGACCCCTCGCTCGCCGGGCGTGACTATTACCCCGACTGGCGCGCCCAGCCTTTCGCGCGCAGCTCGGTGGTTTCGGCCGCCTTTCTTCTGCACGAGGCGGGCGAACAGAATCTGGTCGAGATGTTCCTGACCCATCTGGCCGAAAGCGCCGATCCGGCCGGGCAGCGCGCGCTGGCGGGGCTGGCGCTGGAACTGAACGACCACCATGTCGCGCTGCGCATCGCCAAGACCGCCGCCGAGACCGGCAATGTCATGGTCGAGGCCTATTTCCCGGTGACCGAGATCGCCCGCACCCGGCACCCGGTGCCGACCGAGCTGGTGCTGTCGATCGTGCGCCGCGAAAGCGAGTTCGACCCCTCCGTCGCCAGCGGCGCCGGGGCGCTGGGGCTGATGCAGCTGATGCCGACCACCGCCAAGGCGATGGCCGACGAGCTGTCGGTGCGCTATTCCAGTTCCGCCCTGACCGCCGATCCGTCCTACAACGCCCGTCTCGGTGCGGCCTATCTGGCGCATCTGGTCGAGGAATTCGGCCCCAACCCGGTTCTGGTCGCCGCGGCCTACAATGCCGGGCCCAGCCGGGCGCATCGCTGGGTGTCCGAACAGGGAGATCCGCGCGCGGCCGGGGTCGACGTGATCGACTGGATCGAGCTGATCCCGTTCACCGAGACCCGCAACTACGTGATGCGGGTCACCGAGGCCCTGCCGATCTACCGCGCGCGGCTGGCGGGCCGGACAGGTGCCGTCACCCTGTCGAAGGAGCTGAAGGCGAACTGAGCGCCCGCCTTCAGGACCCCCGGGGTCTCAGCCCAGATGATGGACCTCGGGCACGCCCCAGGGCTCGACCGGCAGACCCTCCATCCGTGCCTTCAGCTGCAGCGCCAGGAACTGCGAATAATGGCGCGACTGGTGCAGGTTCCCGCCATGGAACCACAGCCCCTCCTGCCGGGTGGGTTTCCACATGTTGCGCTGTTCGCCCTCCCAGGGGCCGGGGTCCTTGGGGGTGTCGGACCCGAGCCCCCAGCACTTGCCGACCTTGTCGGCCACATCCTGCCCGATCAGGTCGGCGGCCCAGCCGTTCATCGACCCGTAGCCGGTGGCATAGACGATAAGATCGGCCTTCAGATGCGTGCCGTCCTCCAGCATGACGCCATCCTCGACGATCTCGGTCACCTGTCCGCGTTTCAGCGCGATCTCGCCGTCGATGATCAGCTGGCTCGCGCCGATGTCGATGTAATAGCCCGACCCGCGGCGCAGGTATTTCATGAAGAGCCCCGATCCGTCCTCGCCCCAGTCGAGCCAGAACCCGGCCTTTTCCAGCGCCTCGTAGAAGCCCCGGTCGCGCTCGTGCATCTGTTCGTACAGCGGGATCTGGAATTCGTGCAGGATGGCATAGGGGATCGAGGCGAAGATCAGGTCGGCCTTTTCGGTGGTGATGCCCGCCTGCACCGCCTGTTCGGAATAAAGCCCGCCAAGCCCGATTTCCATCAGCGTGTCCGAGCGCACGATATGGGTCGAGGATCGCTGCACCATGGTCACCTTGGCGTCATGTTCCCAAAGGGCCGCGGCGATGTCGTGGGCCGAGTTGTTCGACCCGATCACCACGCAGGACTTGCCGCGATAGGCATCGGGGCCGGGATGCTGCGAGGAGTGGTGCTGATCGCCCCGGAAGGTGTCGTGCCCGGGGAAGTCGGGGATGTTGGGCTTGCCCGACATGCCGGTCGCCAGCACCAGCTGGCGCGGGCGCAGCACGACCTCTTCGCCGTCGCGGTCGACGGTGATCGTCCATTCCTTCGCGGTCTCGTCATAGCTGGCAGAGGTGCAGGTCGAGCGGGTCCAGTAGGTCAGCTCCATCACCTTCGTGTACATTTCCAGCCAGTCGCCGATCTTGTCCTTGGGGCTGAACACCGGCCAGGTGTCGGGGAACTTGATATAGGGCAGGTGGTCGTACCAGACCGGGTCGTGCAGGCAGAGCGACTTGTAGCGCTTGCGCCAGCTGTCGCCGGGCCGGTCGTTCTTTTCGACGATGATCGTCGGCACGCCCAGCATCCTGAGGCGCGCGCCCAGCGCGATACCGCCCTGTCCGCCGCCGACGATCAGCACATAGGGCTGCACCGTGCGCCCCAGCGCCCGGTCTTCGGCCTCGCGTTCTTCCTTCCAGCTGAGGCGGTCCTTGCCCGCGCCGTGCTTCGCCCCCAGCGGCCGGTGGATGCCTTTGGGCTCTTCATGGCCCTTCAGCTCGACCATGGTGGTCAGAAGCGTCCAGATCCGGTCGTCTTTCAGCCGGATCAGCCCGTAGCCGCGCGCAAGCCCGGTTTCGAACCGGATCCAGGCGGTGGTGATGCCGTCCTCTTCGGTCGGGATCTCGCCCTCGGCCAGCGTCCAGCCCTTGGGCCCGGTCGCGGCCAGCCGGTCGCGCAGCATCGCGGCGACCTCCTGCGGGCCCTCGACGGTGCGGATGTTCCAGGTGAAGCTGACGAGATCGCGCCAGTAGCAATCCTCGGTGAACATCCCGACCGCGCGGTCGATGTCGCCCTGGTCCAGCGCGTCTCCGAATGCGGCAAGAACCGCCGAGACGCGGTCGGCATTGGTGGTATCGAGCATTGGTTTCCTCCCTTGCTTCCGGTTTCTCCGGATCTTCGGAGGAGCCGTTCGGCCGGAGGCCGCATGCCGCCGCATGGCAAAGGGAAAGGAACAGCGGCCAAGGGCCGCTGCGGCGGGTCGGGTCCGGCATCGGGGTCGATGTCGCGCATGGCTCCTCCCTCATCGACCTGGGCGGCAGGGTAGGGGCCACGGCCGGGACGGCCAAGCCAGACCATGGTCTGAAAGACGGGCTGCCTCAGCCGCGCCGGGCACGCACCCGTTCGCGCCAGGCGGTAAAGAGCCCCGCGCCCACAACGATGGCCGCGCCCGCCACGACATTGGCGCGCAGCGTCTCGTGGAACACGGTCAGCCCGAAGACCGACGCGAAGACGAGTTGCAGATAGGCGAAGGGCTGGACCGCGCTGGCCTCGGCCACCTCGTAGGTCTTGATCAGCAGGAAATGCCCGAGCGCGCCCGAGACGCACAGCCCGGCCATGAAGCCCCAGTCTACGGCGGTCATCGGCTCCCAGCTCCAGGCGCCGCCCAGCGTGGCCGCGACCGCCCCGGCCGTGCCGGTCCAGAAGAAGCTGGTCGCGGCGCTGTCCTCGCGGGCGACATAGCGGGTCAGCAGCCCGTACACCGCGAAAAGGATGGCCGCGGTCAGCGGGATCAGTGCCAGCGGCGAAAAGACCCGCACTCCGGGTGCGAGGATCACCAGAACGCCGACGAAGCCCACGCCGATCGCGGTCCAGCGTCGCCAGCCGACCTTCTCGCCCAGCACCGGCCCCGAAAGCGCGGCCACCATCAGCGGGTAGGAGGCAAAGACCGAATGGCTTTCGATCAGGCCCAGATGGGTGAAGGCCGCGATCATCACCCAGATCTCGGCCACCAGCACCAGCCCGCGCAGGGTCTGCAGCACCGGCATCCGGGTGCGGGCCGCCGCCGCCAGGCTGCCCGCGTTGCGCCGCGCCAGCACCAGCACGAAGGCGGCGAAGAACCAGTAGCGGATCATCACCACCATCGGGATGTTGTAAAGATCGGCCAGATGCCGCGACAGCACGTCCTGCGCCGAAAAGACGAAGGTCGTGGCGATCATCAGCGTGATGCCAAGCCGGGTGTTCTGCTGGGTCATTTCCGTGCCGTCATGTCAGGCGGGCCGTCGTCATGTGACGTTTGCGGCCGAAGCCGGGCTGGCGGGTCACCTCGAAGCCGGCCTCGGCCAGGCCGCGCCGGACGAATCCGGCCGCGGTATAGGTGGCGGCCGTTCCTCGCGGGGCGGTGTGGCGCGCGACCTCGGCCATCAGCTCGGGCGACCAGAGCTCGGGGTTCTTCGCGGGCGAGAAGCCGTCGAGAAACCAGGCATCGGCCCGGCCCGGCCAGCGCGGCAGCGTCTCGCGCGCATCGCCCTCGACGATCTCGGCGATCAGGTCCTCGGTCTCGATCTTCCGGGCGCCCTCGGCCCAGGCGGCGATCAGCGGGTCGGCCACGGCGCGGGCCTCGGGGAAGGCCGACAGCGCGCGGTCCATCGCCTCGGGGGCCATCGGGAAGGCCTCGAAGCTGGTAAAGCGCAGCGGCCCGGGCACCCCGGCCGCCCGCCAGGCGATCAGCGCCGCCAACAGGTTCAGCCCGGTGCCGAAGCCCAGCTCGGCGATGTGAAAGCCGGGCACGAACCGGCCGGGCAGACCGTTGCCGGTCAGAAACACATGCCGGGTTTCGGCAAGGCCGTCGGCAATCGAGAAATACGGATCGTCGAAGCGCACCGAGACCGGCACGCCGCCTTCGCGCCAGTCGATCTCTGCCCGCTGGCCTTGGGGCAGCGGATCGCCTAGACCGCGAGCGGACTCGTCAGGGCAGAAGGGCGGACGCGATGGCACCGGTGGACGTGACCGTGATGGGGGCAGGGGTATTCGGGTTGTCCTCGGCCTATGCCTGCGCGCGCCGGGGCGCAAGGGTCCGCGTGGTCGAATGGTCGCATCCCGGGGCGGGGGCGAGCGGCACGCCGGTCGGCGCGCTCAGTCCGCATGTGCCCGAGCAGTGGAACCCCAAGAAACAGTTCCAGTTCGAAAGCCTGATCGCGGCAGAACCCTTCTGGGCAGAGGTCGAGGCGACAAGCGGCCGGAGCACGGGCTATGGCCGGGTCGGGCGCTATCAGCCGATTGCCGACGACAAGGCTCTGGCCCGCGCCAGGGCCCGCGCCGCCGAGGCCGAAACGCTCTGGCGGGGGCGCGCGGCCTGGCGGGTGATCCGGGCGGCCGAGGCGACGGGCCTTGTGCCCGAGGCGCCCTCGGGCTGGCTGGTCCATGACACGTTGTCGGCGCGGATCGCGCCACGCGCCGCCTGTGCGGCGCTGGCCGAGGCGATCCGTGCGCTGGGCGGCGAGGTGTCCTGCGGGGCCGAGGGGCCGCTTGAGGGGCTGGTGATCTGGGCCACGGGCTATCCGGGACTGGCCGAACTGTCGGCCGATCTGGGGCATCAGGTCGGCAGCGGCGTCAAGGGACAGGCGGCGATCCTTGCCCATGGGGCAGGCGCGGTACCGCAGGTCTATGCCGATGGCGTGCTGATCGTGCCCCATGCCGATGGCACGGTCGCCGTCGGCTCGACCTCGGAACGCGAGTTCGACGATCCCTACAGCACCGATGCGCGGCTCGATGCGGTGATCGCCCGGGCGCGGGCGGTCTGTCCGGCGCTGGCGGGGGCCGAGGTGGTCGAGCGCTGGGCGGGCGTGCGCCCCCGCGCGAAGACTATCGCGCCGATGCTGGGGCGCTGGCCCGGACGGCCGGGGCAGTTCGTGGCCAATGGCGGCTTCAAGATCGGCATCGGGCTTGCGCCGAAGGTCGGCGAACTGATGGCCGCGCTGGTGCTGGAGGGCAGGGACGACATCCCCGAAGGGTTCCGGGTCGAGGCGAGCCTCTAGCCTCAGCGCCGCCCGATATAGGTCTGGTAGACCCAGATCAGCGCCATCGCACCCAGCACCGCGCCGACCAGTCCCGCCATCGCGCCGGTGATGGTCAGCAGGATGCGGATCAGCACCCCGCCGATCAGCGCGCCCAGCACGCCCAGCGCGACCGTGGTCAGCACATCGGCCTCGACCCGCATGATACGGGTGGCCAGAAAACCGGCCGCAGCGCCGACGATGAGAAGAAAGACCATGCCCATGCGCCGCAATATGGGGCGCGACGAGAGTCTTTGCCAGAGCAGACCGGTCGGGTCCGGGGTTTGGGGGCGGAATGGCACACGCCCCCATCGGCTTGCGCGCAGTCGCGGATCATCTATGCTTGACGCGGACCTTGTTTCAGCGTTCCGGGGGCATGCCGTGAAGTCGGCCGACCGAACCATCTGAATGGCGCCCTGCGCTTCGACGCGGGGCTTCGGCGCGTTGCTTCTGGCGACGGCGCCGTTTTCGCGCATGCGCGCAAGACCCGCTCATTCAGGGAACGGCAAATGGACAATGTATTTGAAAGCCCCTTCCGGGGCATCACGCTCGATCGTCAGGTGACCAACCCGAACATCAAGGTCGGAAAACACAGCTACTATTCAGGCTACTACCATGGCCACAGCTTCGATGACTGTGCCCGCTACCTGCTGCCCGACGAGGGCGTCGACCGCCTTCTCATCGGCAGCTTCTGTTCGATCGGAACCGGCGCGGCCTTCATCATGGCAGGCAATCAGGGCCATCGCAGCGACTGGATCAGCACCTTTCCGTTCTACTGGATGCCGGAGGTCGAAGCCTTCGGCGGTGCCCGGAACGGCTATCGTCCGTCCGGGGACACGGTCATCGGCAATGATGTCTGGATCGGGGCCGAGGCGGTCGTGCTGCCGGGGCTGACGATCGGCGACGGCGCCGTGATCGGCACCCGCGCGGTGGTGACCCGCGATGTCGCGCCCTATGCGGTCGTGGCGGGCAACCCGGCCCGGACGATCCGCAAGAGGTTCGAGGACAGGATCGTCGCCCTGCTGCTGGAGATGCGATGGTGGGACTGGTCCGAGGACCAGCTGAGGGACGCGATGCCGATGCTGACAAGCGGCGATGTCGAGAAGCTCCACCTGCATTGGCAGGAGCATATCCGCGCCTGAGCCGGGGATGGCACAGGTCTTGCACGCCGCGACTTCGGGCTGCGGGGCCTGTGCCCGATCCCTTGTCCGCGGGGCGCCTTGCGCCGCGCGGGCCTGTCTCAGTCCAGACGTTCGGGCAGCGGAAAGCCGCGCAGGATCTCGGCGGCACTCATCGGGCGCTTGCCCTGGCGCTGGGCCTCCAGGATCTCGACCGCGCCCTCGCCGCAGGCGATGGTGAGCCCGCCCAGGACCGTGCCGGGGTTCGCAGACCGCTCTACCGCGCGGGCGCGCAACAGCTTCAGCCGTTCGCCCGCGACATTGCACCAGGCGCCGGGGAAGGGCGAGAGCCCGTTGATATGGCGTGCGACCTCGGGGGCAGGGCGGGTCCAGTCGACCTTCGCCTCGGTCTTGTCGATCTTGGCGGCATAGGTCACGCCGTCCTCGGGCTGATCCTCGGGCGGCAGATCGCGCAACTTTTCGAGCGTCTCGACAATCAGCCGGGCGCCCATGGCCGACAGCCGGTCATGCAGCTCGCCCGTGGTCTCCTCGGGGCCGATGGGCGTCGTTTCGCGCAACAGCACCGGCCCGGTATCGAGCCCTTCCTCCATCTGCATGATGCAGACGCCGGTTTCGGTATCGCCCGCCATGACTGCGCGGTGAATGGGCGCGGCGCCCCGCCAGCGCGGCAAGAGCGAGGCATGGATGTTCAGGCAACCCCGGCAGGGCGCCTCGAGGATCTGGCGCGGCAGGATCAGCCCGTAGGCCACCACGACCGCCACATCGGGGTCGAGCGCGGCGAAGGCGATGTCCTGTTCCTCGGTCCTCAGCGTCTTCGGGTGACGGACCATCAGCCCCAATTCTTCGGCGCGGGCGTGCACCGGCGTCGGGCGGTCCTTCTTGCCGCGGCCTGCGGGGCGGGGCGGCTGGGTGTAGACGCAGGCGATCTCGTGGCCTGCCGCGACCAGCGCGTCGAGCACCGGCACCGAGAAGTCCGGCGTTCCCATGAACGTCACCCGCATCAGCGTTTCCCCAGTTTCCGGGCCTTCTTCAGAAGGCGGTCGCGTTTCAGCCTTGAGAGGGTGTCGAAATACATCCGCCCCGCAAGATGGTCGATCTGATGCTGCACCGATGTCGCCCAGAGACCGGAAAATTCGCGCGTCTCGGGTTCGCCCTGCTCATTGAGGAAGCGCACCGTGACCCGGGCGGGCCGGGTGATCGTGGCATCGACCCCGGGCAGGCAGGGGCTCGCCTCGTCATAGGCCGACAGATCGTCCGAGGCGGCCACGATCTCGGGATTGGCCAGCCGGACGGCCGCGCCGCGTGTCTCGTTGCAGTCGAGGACCGCAAGGCGCAGCAGCACACCGATCTGGTTCGCGGCCAGCCCGACGCCATGGCCGGGCATCGCCTCCATGGTGTCGATCATGTCGGCCCAGATCGCGCGGATCTCGTCGGTCACGGCCTCGACCGGCGCGGCCGGGGTGGCCAGGCACGGGTCGGGCCAGTGCAGGATCGGGCGGATCATGCGCCGTAGGCCGCTTCCAGTTCGGACCGCTGGCCGGCATCGACCCGGTTCAGGGTGACTATGCCGTCGAGATGGTCGATCTCGTGCTGGGCGCAGACCGCCGAGATGCCCGACAGCACCTCGCGCCGACGGGTGCCGTCGAGATCGGTCCACCGCAGGGTGATCTCGATCGCCCGCTCGACCTCGGCCACGATCCCGGGCAGCGACAGGCAGCCCTCGGGGCCGGTCATGGTGTCGGCGGCGCGCTCCTCGATCACCGGGTCGACGAAGATCCGCGGGCTGCGCGGCCCGGCGGCACCGTTGACGTCCATCACGAACAGTCGTTTCAGCACGCCGACCTGCGGCGCGGCCAGCCCGCGCCCGGGCGCCGCGTACATGGTGTCGAGCATTTCCTGCGCCAGACGCGCGATTTCCGGCGTCACCTGCCCGACCGGCTCGCAGGGCGTCGCAAGACGCGGGTCCGGCCAGTGCAGGATCGGCAGGACGCTCACGCCCGGCCCCGTTCGCGTTTAAGCTTGACCATCTTGCGGGTGATGAGCTGACGCTTCAGCGGCTTGAGATAGTCGATGAAGAGCTTGCCCTCGAGATGGTCGATCTCGTGCTGGACGCAGGTCGCCCAGAGCCCGGTGAACTTGTCTTCCTTCGGATCGCCCGACGGGTCGGTCCAGCGCACGATCACCTCGGCCGGGCGGGTGACCTCGGCATAGGTCTCGGGGATCGACAGGCAGCCCTCTTCGTGGATGTTCTTGTCGTCCGAGGCCCAGACGACCTCGGGGTTGAACATCGCGAAGGGCTGGGGCCGGGCGCCCTCGTCCTTGGCGCAGTCCATGACGATCAGCCGCGACAGCACGCCGATCTGCGGCGCGGCGAGCCCGATGCCCGGCGCGTCATACATGGTTTCCAGCATGTCCTCGGCAAGCTTCTGCAGCTCGGCGGTGATGTCCGACACCGGGTCGGCCACCGTCTTGAGGCGCGGGTCGGGATGGATCAGGATCGGTCGAATGCTCATGATCGTCGGATTTAGGCGAAGCCGCGCCGCCGCGCAATGCGGCGTGTCAGGCTCAAGCATCGGCCCGGACCGGGCAGAGACCTTGCGCTGGGGCGCCAAGTCGCTAGCTTGACGCGCGCAAGACAGGAGCGCCCCATGAATTTCGACGAGATCATCGACCGCCGCGGCACCCATTCCTCGAAATGGGACATGATGGAGCCGATCTATAGCGTTCCGGCGGCGGACGGGCTGGCGATGTGGGTCGCCGACATGGACTTCCGCCCGCCGGCCTGCGTGGCCGAGGCGCTGCGTGGCATGCTCGATCACGGGATCTTCGGCTATTTCGGCGACGACCGCGCCTACAAGGAGGCGATCGGCTGGTGGATGCAGACCCGCCATGGCTGGAAGGTCGATCCGGCCGCGATCTTCACCACCCACGGGCTTGTGAACGGCACCGCGATCTGCGTCGACGCCTTCACCGCGCCGGGCGACGGGGTGGTGCTGTTCACGCCGGTCTATCACGCCTTTGCCCGGGTGATCCGGGCGGCGGGGCGCGTGGTCGTCGAATGCCCGCTGGTCAACCGGGACGGCCGCTATGAAATGGACTTCGCGGCCTATGACGCGCAGATGACCGGGGCCGAGACCATGGTGATCCTGTGTTCGCCGCACAATCCCGGCGGCCGGGTCTGGACCCGCGACGAATTGCAGGGCGTCGCCGATTTCGCGAAACGCCACGATCTGGTGCTGGTCTCGGACGAGATCCATCACGACCTGGTCTATCCGGGCGCGCCGCGCCACACGGTCATGGATCTGGTCGATGACACCGTGCGCGACCGGCTGGTCATGCTGACCGCCACGACCAAGAGCTTCAACATCGCGGGCACCCATACCGGCAACGTGATCGTGCCCGACCCGGCGCTGCGCGCGCGCTTCGCGGCCCGGATGGCGGCGCTGGGCCTGTCGGCGAACTCCTTCGGCATGATCATGGCAACCGCCGCCTATTCGCCCGAGGGCGCGGGCTGGATCGACGCGCTGATGACCTATCTCGACGGCAACCGGGTGCTGTTCGACGAGGGGATCAACGCGATCCCGGGGCTGTCGTCGATGCCGCTCGAGGCGACCTACCTGTCCTGGGTCGATGCCTCGGGCACCGGTATGTCGTCCGAGGAATTCACCCGCCGGGTCGAGGCGGACGCGAAGATCGCGGTGAATCACGGGGCCAGCTTCGGCACCGGCGGCGAGGCCTTCCTGCGCTTCAACATCGCGACCCCGAGGGCCCGCGTCGCCGAGGCGGTCGAGCGGTTGCAGAAGGCCTTCGCCGACCTGCAATAGCCCCAAAGCCCCGTGCGGTGACGCAGGGGCCATGCGCGGCCAGAGGCGATGCCGGGGCCGCGCGGGCCGCTATCTCTTCCCGAAACAGAAGGAGGAGATATGGGATATCTCATGGATGGCCGCTGGGAGAGCGGCTGGTACGACACCGAAAGCCATGGCGGGCGCTTCGTCCGCTCGACCGCCGGTTTTCGCAACTGGATTACCCCCGAGGGCGCCCCGGGACCCAGCGGCTCGGGCGGGTTTGCCGCCGAAAGCGGGCGTTATCATCTTTACGTCTCCTATGCCTGCCCCTGGGCGCACCGGACGCTGATCTTCCGCGCGCTGAAGGGGCTGGAGCCGCATATCGGCGTCTCGGTGGTGCATCCCGACATGCTGGACGATGGCTGGACCTTCGACACCGGCTTTCCCGGCGCGACCGGCGACAGGCTTTATGGCCTGCCCTTCCTGCGCGACATCTACACCAGGGCGAAACCGGATGTTTCGGGCCGGGTGACGGTGCCGGTGCTCTGGGACACGCAGCGCCAGACCATCGTGTCGAACGAATCGTCCGAGATCATCCGCATGTTCAATTCGGCCTTCGACGGCCTGACCGGCAATCGCGACGACTATTGGCCCGAAGACCTGCGCGACGGCATCGACGAGATCAACGCGCGGGTCTACGACAGCGTCAACAACGGCGTCTACAAGGCCGGGTTCGCCACCTCGCAGGAAGCCTATGACGAGGCGGTTCGGGCCCTGTTCGACAGTCTCGACTGGCTGGAGAAGCGGCTTGCGACCCGCCGCTACCTGATGGGCGAGCGGGTCACCGAGGCCGACTGGCGGCTGTTCACCACGCTCCTGCGTTTCGATCCGGTCTATCACCTGCACTTCAAGTGCAACCGCAACCGGCTGATCGACATGCCCAATCTCTGGGCCTATGCGCGCGAGCTGTACCAATGGCCGGGCGTGGCCGCGACGGTGCATTTCGACCATATCGTGCGGCACTACCACTACAGCCACGACACCATCAATCCGAACCGGATCATCCCGATCAATCCGCGGATCGACTGGACTGAACCGCATGGGCGCGACCGGCTGAAAGCGGCCTGACCCGGCTTGTCTGCCGGTAACAGCTTGGTAAGGTGACGGCCGTAAAACGATTTTGTCTAAAATGGTCCGGAGCCTTTTCATGCGCCTGTCGCCGTCCTTGCCCGTTCTCTGCCTGCTGTCGCTGGGCTTCGCTCCCGGAGCGCCCGGCGGGGCCTGGGCGGCCTGCGGCGGCGATTTCGGCGGCTTCGTGGCGGGGCTTCGCGACGAGGCGGTGCGCCGGGGCCACGATGCCGGGGCGGCGCGGACCTTCCTTGCCGGCGTGCGGCAGGACCCTGCGGTGATCCGGGCAGACCGGGCGCAGGGGGTGTTTCAGCGGGATTTCATCGACTTCTCGCGACGATTGATCAGCCAATCGCGGCTGGACAACGGGCGGCAGAACGCCGCCCGCTACGACGCCGTGTTCGATAAAATCGAACGGACCTACGGCGTCTCGCGCGGCGTGTTGTTGGCGTTCTGGGCCCTCGAAACCGATTTCGGGGCGGTCCAGGGCGACTTCAACACGCTGAACGCGCTGGTCACGCTGGCCCATGACTGCCGGCGGCCCGAGCTGTTCCGGCCGCAGGTCTTCTCGGCGCTGACGCTTTACGAACGCGGCGATTTCGACCCGGCCCGCACCACCGGGGCCTGGGCGGGCGAGATCGGTCAGGTGCAGATGCTACCCGCCGACATCCTTGAAAACGGCGTCGATGGCGATGGCGACGGGCATGTGCTGCTGAAGACCTCGGCGCCCGATGCGCTGATGTCGGCCGCGAAGATGCTGAAGGGGCTGGGTTGGCGCGCGAACGAGCCCTGGCTGCAGGAAATCGTCATTCCGGCCAATCTCGACTGGGCCGAGACCGGGCTCGACCACGGCAAGCGCGTGTCGGACTGGGCGCGGCTGGGGGTGCGGGCGCGCAATGGCAGCCTCGGCCCCGGCAACCTGTCGGCCTCGGTACTGCTGCCGATGGGGCGGAACGGCCCGGCCTTTCTCGCCTATCCCAACTTCCGCGTCTATTTCGAGTGGAACCAGAGCCTCGTCTACGTGACGACCGCGGCCTATCTGGCGACCCGTTTCGAGGGCGCGCCGATCTTCGATCCGCGCGCGCCCGAGCCGGGCCTTTCGGGTCCCGAGATGAAGTCACTGCAGCAGAAGCTGGCGCAGCGCGGCCACGATGTCGGCGGGATCGACGGCATTCTTGGCGAAAAGACCCGCGAGGCGGTGCAGACCGAACAGATCCGGCTGGGCCTTCCGGCCGATTCCTGGCCGACGCGCGCGCTTCTGGACCGGCTCTGACCGCCGCCTCAGGCAGCGGCCAGCCCTTGGGCGCCTGGCCCGCGCCTTACCAGTCGATGAAATCCTCGAAGGCGTCGATCGACTGGCGCCACAGGTCGATGGTCGTCGCGAACAGCTTGTCGTCGACCCCCGGATCGGCCAGGATCACGTCCATCTCAAGGCCCGGATCGCCCTCGTCGTCAAGCGTGGCCTTGGTGAACAGCCATTCGCGGTTCCACTGGTTCATCTTCAGCGCGGTGACCGGGTCGGGCATGTCATAAGCGACGTAGAACTGGATCGAGCTGCAGTCGGTATTGTCGGTGCAGCCGTAGAACAGCACCGAAAATTCGGTGTTCGACTTTCCCGTCAGATGGGTCACGATCTTGGGGTCGCCGAGATCGTCGGTTTCCATCGTCGCCGCCAGGCCTTCGGCGCGGAGCGCCTTCAGCACCGTATCGGGGTCCGAGGCGATGACATCGGCCGATGCCGCTCCGGCCCAACACGACAGGGCCAACAGGCTCGGCGCACAGCGGGAAAGGGTCCGGCGGGCGGAAAACGGGCGTGTCATCGAAAGGTCTCCTTGGTCTTGAGCAGTCTGTGCCGAGGCAGTGCCGGTCGCGGCCGGAACTGTCAACCGGGCGACAGTTCCGGCCCTGCACTTCAGAAGCCGATGAATTCCTCGAAGACCTGCAGGGCTTCGGACCAGATCTCGCAGATATTCAGGAAGTTGCGGTAGCCCATCCCGTCATGGTCGAGGTTGACGTCGACGATCAGGGCCGGTTCGCCCGCGTCGTTGACCACGGCCTTGGCGAACATCTGGGCGTTGTTCCAGCGGTTCATGGCGTCCGGGTCCAGTGGCTGTTGCAGCGCATAGCGGGCGATGAACTGCACCGCGCCGCAATTGCCGTTCGAGCTGCACTTGTAGAAGAGCACGGTGAAATTGGTGCCGCGAACCCGGGCCTCGATCTTGGGGTCGCCCTGGGTGTCGACGCCCATGCTGGCGGTGAAGCCTGCATCGCGCAGCACGCCCAGCACCTGGTCGGGATCGGCGGCGCGCACCGGTTCCGAGGCCTGCAGCGGTCCGGCCAGAAGGATCTGGGCGCCCAAAAGACAGGCCGCGACAAGACGACGGGACGGACGCATCAACACCTCCTGCGGGGCGCGGGGTCGGCGCGCATCAGGACGCCGCGCGGTGCGGCTGTCAACCCCGCGGCCGAGGTCAGGCGACGAGGGCCTCGGCCTTCTTCAGATCGACCGACACGAGCTGGCTCACGCCCTGTTCGGCCATGGTGACGCCGAACAGCCGGTCCATCCGGCTCATGGTCACCGCGTGGTGGGTGATGATCAGGAAGCGCGTGTCGGTGCGCCGGGTCATCTCGTCCAGCATGTCGCACATCCGGGTGACGTTGGCGTCGTCAAGCGGCGCGTCGACCTCGTCGAGCACGCAGATCGGCGCCGGATTGGCCAGGAAGACGCCGAAGATCAGCGCCAGTGCGGTCAGCGTCTGTTCGCCCCCCGACAGAAGCGACAGGGTCGACAGCTTCTTGCCCGGCGGCTGGCACATGATTTCCAGCCCGGCCTCCAGCGGATCGTCGGATTCGACCAGCACCAGCCGGGCCTCGCCGCCTCGGAACAGGTTGGTGAACAGCAGCGCGAAATTCGCGTTCACCTGCTCGAACGCGGTCAGAAGCCGCTCGCGGCCCTCGCGGTTGAGACTGGCGATGCCTGCGCGCAGCGTGCGGATCGCCTCGTCGAGGTCATGCTTTTCGGCGGTGAGGGTGTCATGTTCTTCCTGCACCGCGCGCGCATCCTCCTCGGCGCGCAGGTTGACCGCGCCCAGCGCCTCGCGCTGACGCTTGAGCCGGGTCACCTCATGCTCGATCGTCTCGGCCGACGCCATCCGGTCGGGGTCGTCGCCCAGCTTTTCCAGCAGGTCGGCGGGCGTTGTTTCCAGCTCTTCGGCGATCCGGGCGGTGGCCTGGGCCACCGTCTCGCGGGCGGCCTCGGCGCGGGCCTCGGTCGCGGCGCGGGCCTCGCGGGCCTCGCCCGCCCGGCGCTCGGCCTCGCGGGCGGCATGATCGGCCTCGCGGGCCCGGGTCTCGGCCGCGGCCAGCGCTTCGGCGGCGGCGGCGCGCCGGGTCTCGGCGGTCTCGATCTGACCGGCCAGATCCTCGCGGCGTTCGGCGATTTCCTCGGGCAGGGCGGCGGCGCGGTCGAGCTCTTCTTCGGACGCGGCCCTGCGGCTTTCAAGCTCGGCGACGCGGGTTCCGGCGGTGTCGAGCCGCTGGCGCCAGGTCTGGGCCTCGCGCGCGATCTGCGCCAGCCGCTTGGTGCGCGCCTCGCCGTCGCGTTTCAGCTCGTCATGGGCGGCGCGGCGGGCGATCATCGTCATCCGCGCGGCCTCGACCGTGGTGCGCACGTCTTCCAGCCGCGCCCGCGCCGCATCGAGATCGCCCAGCGAGGCCAGTTGCCCCTCGGCCTCGCTCAGCCGAAGACGCGCGCCGGTCGCCTCGTCCTCGTGGCGCAGCACCGCCATCCGCGCGGTTTCAAGCCGGCTCTCGGCCATCTGGCGGTCGGCCTCGGCCCGCGACAGGGCGCGGCCCAGATCGGCCAGCGCGCGGTCGGCCTCGCGGCGGGCCTCGCGGGCGGCGCGGTCGGCCTCGGTCGCGGCCTGCAGCTCGCGCGACAGCGCCTCATGCGCCTCGGACGCGGTCTCTGCCCGTATCTCGGCCTCGTCCAGATCGCGCCGAAGCTCGGCCAGACGGTTCAGCTGTTGCAGCCGGAGCGCCGCGGCGCTGGGCGCATCGGCGGCGGCGGCGCGGAACCCGTCCCAGCGCCAGAGATCGCCCGCCGGGCTGACCAGCCGCTGGCCGGGGCCAAGAGCGGGTTGCAGCCGCGCCCCGGTTTCGGCATCGGGTACCAGCCCGATCTGGCCGATCCGGCGGATCAGCGCCTCGGGCACCGCGACATGGGCCGACAGCGGCGCGGCCCCCTCGGGCAGGGGCGGCTCGGACGGGTAGGGCGGCAGCGCGAGCCAGCCCGACGCCGCGCCGTCCCGCACCACCGGCGAGCGCAAATCGTCGGCCAGCGCCGCACCCAGCGCCTTTTCATAGCCCTTGTCGACACCCAGAAGATCAAGGATCTGCCCGCCCTCGGCGGTGTCGCGCTCGACCAGCCGGGCGAGCGCCCCGACCTCTGCCCTCAGCGCCCCGGCCTCGCCCTCGGCCGAGGATTTCTGCGCCCGCGCCTCGGCCTCGCGGGACTGGATCTCGGCCCGGGCCTCGTCGGTCGCGATCAGCCGCGCCTCGGCCTCTTCGGCGCTGTCCTGGGCCGCGTCCTGCCGGGCGGCGGCCTCGTCCATCGCGGTGCGCGCCGCGGACAGGTTCGCTTCGGCCGCGGTCACCGTCGCGCGCGCCTTGGCGGCCTCGTCCTCGTTGCGCTGCAGCGTGCGGGCCGCGTCCTCGCGCAGGCGCTGGGCCGACTGATGGCGCGCGACCAGCCGGGCCATGTCCTCGGTCATCTGGCTTTGCGCCTCTTCGCGGTCGCGCAGGACCTCGGCGGCGGCATGGGCGGCCTCGGCGGCCTCGTCGAGCGCGGCGTCATGGCCCTCATGCTCGGCCGACAGCTCGGCGGCCTCGGTCTCGAGCCGCTCCAGCGTTTCGCCCGCGTCGCGGTTCAGCGCCGCCTCGCGCTCGATGTCGCGGGTCATCTGGTCTATCCGGCCGGTCAGGGTCTGGATCGCCTGGCGCGCGCGCTCGTCCTCCTGCACCAGCGCGTCGCGCTGGACGCTCAGGCGTTGCAGCACGGCGGCGGCGATGGCCTCTTCCTCGCGGAGTGCGGGCAGCGCGGTCTCGGCCTCGGTCCGCAGCCGGTCGGCCTCGCGCGCGGCGGTCTCGGCGCGGCCGGCCTCGCGGGTGCGTTCGGTCAGCGCGGCTTCGGCGGCGGCGCGGGCGGTATCGGCCTCCTGCCAGCGGCGGAACAGCAGCGTCCCCTCGGCGCGGCGCAGCTCTTCGGCGATGGCGCGGTAGCGCGCGGCCTGTTTCGCCTGCCGCGCCAGTTGCGCCAGTTGCTGGGCCAGCTGTTCCAGCACGTCATCGACCCGGGCAAGGTTCTGTTCGGCCGCGTTCAGCCGCAGTTCCGCCTCGTGGCGGCGCTGGTAAAGCCCCGCGATCCCGGCCGCGTCCTCGAGGATGCGGCGCCGGGCGCGCGGCTTGGCGTTGATCAGTTCGGAAATCTGGCCCTGCCGGACCAGCGCGGGCGAGGTCGCGCCGGTCGAGGCATCGGCAAACAGCATCTGCACGTCGCGGGCGCGCACGTCCTTGCCGTTCAGCTTGTAGGCCGAACCCGCGTCGCGGGTGATGCGGCGGATGACGTCCAGCATGTCGCTGTCGTTGAAGCCCGCGGGCGCCAGCCGGTCGGCATTGTCGATCTGCAGGCTGACCTCGGCGAAATTGCGCGCCGAACGGGTCGAGGTGCCCGCGAAGATCACGTCTTCCATGCCGCCGCCGCGCATCGCGGTCGGACGGTTCTCGCCCATCACCCAGCGCAGCGCCTCAAGCAGGTTCGACTTGCCGCAGCCGTTCGGCCCGACGACGCCGGTCAGGCCGTCGGCGATCACCAGATCGGTGGGATCGACGAAGCTCTTGAAGCCGTTCAGCCTGAGCCGGGTGAAACGCAAACGGGGTCTCCTGATTCCGCGTGGTCTTGCGATCCTTCGGGCAAGGCCCGGGCCTGTCAAGCGCGCCGCCCTTCATATCGGTGCGATGCCGGGGTTTTCCACAAGATATTGCGGAAATAGGGCCGGGCACGGTCCCCGCGCCGTCCTGCTCTGGCCAATGGAGTGCCGCGAATACCGCTTCCCGGAAGGCCCGGCCGGTCCTAGAACAGGTCCATGCCGGTTTCGCTTGCTTCCCTCACCGATCTTGCGGCGCTCGCTTTCGACGAGATCCTCGACGTGCGCTCGCCGGCGGAATACGCCGAGGATCACATTCCCGGCGCGATTTCCCTGCCCATCCTGTCGAACGAAGAGCGCGCGCGGGTCGGCACGATCTACACCAGGCAAAGCCCGTTTCTGGCCCGCAAGATCGGCGCCGCCCTCGTCGCGCGGAACGCCGCGAGGCATATCGAGACCGCGCTGGCCGACAAGCCCAAGAGCTATCGGCCGCTGGTCTATTGCTGGCGCGGGGGCCAGCGCTCGGGGTCTTTCGCGCTGATCCTCGGCCAGATCGGCTGGCGCGCCGAGACGATCGAAGGCGGCTGGCGCAGCTATCGCCGGCTGGTGCAGGAGGCGCTTTACGGCCAGCCCTGGCCGGCGCCGGCGGTGCTGCTTGACGGCAATACCGGCACCGCCAAGACCGAGATCCTGGGCCTGCTGCGCGCGGCCGGGGTGCAGGTGCTGGATCTGGAGGGCCTTGCCAACCATCGCGGGTCGCTTTTCGGTGCGATGCCGGGCGGCCAGCCCGCGCAGAAGGGGTTCGAGACGGCGCTGGCGATGGCCCGCGCCGGGCTCGATCCGCTGCGCCCCGTGGTGATCGAGGCGGAATCGAGCAAGATCGGCCATCTCAACCTACCCCGGGGGCTGTGGGAGGCGATGAAGGCCGCGCCCCGGCTGGAGCTGTCGGTGCCGCTGGCGGCGCGCGCGGCCTATCTGGCGCGGCGCTATCGCGATGTGACGGATGACCCGGCGCGGCTTCTGGCCACCATCGACGGGCTGGCGCCGCAGCATCCGCGCGGCCGGATCGAGGCCTGGCGCGCGCTGGCCGCCGAGGGCGCGTTCGAGACCCTGGCTGCAGGGCTGATGGCCGACCATTACGACCCGCGCTACGGGCGCCAGCGCGCGCGGTTCGAGGACCGGCCGACGCGCCGCGTGACGCTGGACGGGCTCGACCCCGCCGCGCTGGCGGCGGCGCTGCCCGGACTGATGGCCGAAATCGACGCGCTGGCGCAGCTTTAGGCGTCAGGCTCCGGGCCGGTCGTGGAACTGCGCCATGAACCTGCGGTCGATGCGGTCCTTCCAGCGCCAGACCCAGCGGCCCTCGATGCGCACCGGCCAGCGGTCGGCGGCCGCGCGCTTCTCGCCCATCGAGATCAGCTTCAGATACTCCTTCTGCGGGCGGTAGGCGGTCAGCGGCCGCCCGGTCAGCGCGGCGATCAGGTTTTCGCGCAGCACCGGCGCCTCGCGCACCGCGAAGACGCCCGCCTTGGGCCGGGGCGCGTGCGAGAGATGCGCGCAGTCGCCCGCCGCGAAAACGCCGGGGTCCGAGACCGCGCGCAGGGTCTCGTCGACCGTCACGAAGCCGTCGGTCAGGTGCAGCCCGGTGCCCGCCAGCCAGCCCTGCGGGCGCGTGCCCGCCGCGCCGATCACCAGCCCGGCCGGGATCTGTTCGCCGCTGTCCAGCACCGCGCCCGCCGCCTCGATCCGGGCGACCCGGACGCCGGTGCGCAGCACGATCCCCTGCCGCGCGAGCCGGTCGGTCATCGCGGCGCGGGCGGGCGGCCGCACGTCGCGCAGGATCTCGGGGGCCGCATCCAGCAGCGTGATCTCGGGCACCCGCCCGGCACCGGCCAGACGGTACTGCGCGGCCAGCGCCAGCTCGACCCCCGCCACGCCCGCGCCGATCACCGTTACCCGAGGCGCTGCAAGGCCCGCGGCGGCATCGGCCGCAAAGCCTTGCCAGCGCGCGGCGAAGGGACCGAGCGGCTTGGCGGGCACGGCATGGGCGGCAAATCCCGGCAGGCCGGGCAGGTCCGAGGAGATGCCGATATCGAGCGAGGCGATGTCGTAGGGCACGGGCGTCTGCCCTGCGACATGGACGCGCCGGTTGCCGGTGTCGAGCCCGTCGGCCCGGCCGAGGATCAGCCGGGCGCCCGCCGCGCGCGCCAGCCGCGCAAGGTCGATCTGCAACTGGTCGAGCCGGTAATGTCCCGCGACGAAGCCCGGCAACATGCCGGAATAGGCGGCCCGCGGCTCGGGGTCGATCAGCGTCAGCCGCAGGCCCGTCGCCGGGCGCCCGATCAGCGCGCGCAGGACCAGCGCATGGGTGTGGCCACCGCCGATCAAGACAAGATGCGGGGCCATGGGCTAGTAGCCTGTCATTTCCAGATAGCCCTCGCCCGGATGGCTGCCGGTCGCGGTGACGGGCCCTTCCCAGTAGGGCACGCGGGTGTCGTTCCAAGCCTGCGGTTGCATCGCCGCGATGGCGATGTCGAGATCGCGGGCCGGAAGGCGGACCCGCCACGCGGTCGGGATATCGCGGCCCGCGACGCGGGTGGTCGTACCCGGGATCATCTCGACCTCGCCGGGGGCCAGCGGCGTGGGCGTGCCGTCCGGCGCGATCCAGGTGCCGGTGGTATAGTCGCCCCGGGCGCCTCTCAGCCGGTAGACCATCAGCCTGGCCCCGTCGTCGAGATGCAGCGACAGCCAGTCCCAGCCGGTCTGGTCCGCGGCCAGCGGCTGGCTGGACCATTCCCGGTCGAGCCAGGCCGTGCCCTCGACCGTCACGCTGCGGTCGGGGAAGTCCAGACGGCCCGTGACCCGGTAGAAGGGCTGCGAATAGTAATGGCTGGCCTGCTCGTCCTCGGACTTGACCGAATAGCCCTGCGTGCCCTGCAGAACCAGCGGGCCGGAGGCCGCAAGCGCCAGATCGTAGGCAAAGCCGGTGCCGTTTGCGGTGAGGCTGAGCGCCGAAAGCGGATCGGCGCCGGGGGCGGCGGTGCTGGCCATCACCCAGTCGTCGATCTCGGCCCGGAACGGATCGAGCGTGACGCCTGCCTGCCCGATCCCGCCGCGCGCCAGCCGCTCGGCGGTGCGGTGGTCCTCGGCCGAGGTCAGGGCGGCATGGGCCATCCAGGCAGTCCGGGTCTGCCAGCCCTCGCCCGGATCGCCCGGCGCCAGCGCGTTACGGAACAGCGTCCACTGGATGCCGTAGTCCCGCCCGTCCGCGCCCCTGAGGTTGGCGGTGACATACCACCACTCGATCCGGAAATCCGGGTGGGCGCCGTGATCGGCGGGGAACTGCAGCCGTGTGTCGGGGCTGGGCAGGGCAAAGCCGTCCTCGGTGGTGCCGAGCCCGGCAAAGCCCTGGGCGAGGGCGGGCAGCGGCAGCAGCAGCGCGATCAGAAGGGCCCTAACGTTCATCGGCAAAGACCTTCAGCAGGTGGACCGGCGCGAGGCGCGACAGACGCCAGGCGGGCCAGGCGGCGGCCAGCGCGGCGGCGGCCAGCGCCAGCGCCCCCAGCCACAACCAGTCGCGCGGGAAAAGATGCATCGGCAGCCGCCAGCCGAAGGCCTCTACATTGATGACCGCCAGCAGCACCCAGGCCAGCAACAGTCCCACCGGCACCGCCAGCACCATGGTCAGCGCGGCCAGCAAGAGCGCGCGCAGCAGTTCCAGCCGCGCGAGCCGCCCCCGGGTCAGCCCCAGCGCCCAGACGGGGGCCAGCTGCGGCAGCCGCATGGTCGACAGCGTCAGCAGGCTCATGAACATGGCAAAACCCGCGACGCCCATGGTCAGCACGTTCAGCGCGGCGGTGACGGCGAAGGTGCGTTCGAACACCATCAGCGAGATCGTCTTGACCTCCTGCTGCGAGATCATGTTGTCCTGCGGCAGGCGGAATGCGTCCTCGATGGCATCGCGCAGCGCGGGCACCTTGGCCGGATCGGTGCGGATCGCATAGCGCAGCCGGTCGATGTCGGGATAAAGCGCGACCAGATCGGCAACGCCGATAATGACCTGCCCCCTGGTGTTGCCGTAATCGGCATAGACCCCCACCAGCGGCCGGGACGCGCCGCCCGGCAGCGGCACCGGATCGCCCAGATGCAGGCCCGCCCGGCGCCAGAGCTGTTCGTTGACGATGGCGCCCTCGCCCCGGGCCAGCACCTGCCAGACGGTCTTGTCGCCCAGAAGCATCGGCCAGTGATCGGGATAGGTGCGGTGATCGGCGACGCCATAGACCTCGCCCGGGCGGCCGAGGATCGTGCCGTCGATCTTCCAGATCGGCAGCAGCGCGTCGGTGCGGGGGGCCAGCCAGTCGGCGAGGCGCCGGGCCTCGTCCTCGGTGCGGGCAGTCACGTAAAGCTCGGACGGCAGGCGCTGGTCGAGCCAGGCGGTGAAGGCCAGCCGGAAGCTCGACACCATGGTGCCGACCCCGATATTGGCCGACAGTGCCAGCAGCAGCGCCATCAGCGCCAGCGACAGGCCCGGCAGTTGCTGGCGGGTGTCGGCCCAGAACCACTGCGCGATGACGCCCTTGGACAGCCGCTCGCCCGCGGCCAGCGCCACGGCCAGCGCGCCCGGCAAGGCCAGCGCCGCGGCCAGCAGAAGCGCTCCCAGCAGCACGAAACCGCCCACCAGCCCCTCGCCCCAGAGCGCGGCGGCCAGGGCGATCAGCGCCAGAAGACCCGCAAGCCCGGTCTGCCACCCAAGGCTGCGGGCCGAGGCGCGGGTCCAGGCGCGGGGCTGGGCGGGGGCCAGCACCGGCATGCGCGCCAGACGCCACAGGCTTTGCGCTGCCGCGGCGGCTGCGCCCGCCAGAGCCATGCCCAGTCCCGCCAGCGCCCATTCGGGGCGCAGCGACAGGCTGCCCGAGACGGTCGCGCCGTAAAGCCCGCGCAGGGTCGCCGCCACATTGGGCAACAGCCCCGCCGCGATGACATAACCAAGCGCGATGCCGACGATCCCGGCCACAAGGGCAAAGCCCATGATCTCGGCTGCCAGAAGGCCCACCAGCGTACGCAGCGGCAGGCCAAGGGCGCGCAGTGTGCGGAAGATCGGGCGGCGCTGTTCGAAGGCGAGCCCGATGGCTGAATGCACGATGAACAGCCCCACCGCGAAGGACAGGAAGCCGAAGGCGGTCAGGTTCAGATGAAAGCTGCCGGTCAGCGCGCCCATGTCGGCCTGCTCGACCGGGGTCTGGCGGGCAAGGGTCGGCGCGACCTCTGCCAGCGGCCGCTGGCGCAGCGGCTGATCGGGCGCGACCAGCAGGCGGGTGATCTGCCCCTCGGCGCGCAAGAGGCGCTGGGCCACGCCGATATCGACGAAGAGGATGCCGGGCGCCATGCCCTCGGCTGCAGCCAGCGGCGGCAGGCCCTCGGCGCCGATGCGGGACAGTTCCTCGACCGTCTGGGGGGCGGCGAAGGCCAGCCCTTGGTCCGAGAAGAACTCGGCCGTGCGGTCCTGTCCGGTGACCGCGTCGGGCAGGCTTCCGGCAGGCAGGGTGAAGGGATCGACCCCGAGGATGCGCACCGGCACGCCGCGATGGGACCAGCGGCCCTCCAGCACCGGCGAGACCAGCCAGCCGGCGCGGCGCAGGTCCAGAAAGACCTGCTGGTCGAAATTCTGCCCGTCGCGCTTGGAGAGACTATCCAGTCGGTCCTGCGACAGCACCGCCGCCGCCCGGTCGTAGCTTTGCCGCGCCTCGGCATTGATCGCCTGCACCCCCGACCAGAGCGCGGTGGCAAGCGCCAGCCCCAGGAACAGGCCCGCCAGTTGCAGCGGGTGGCGCCGCCAATGCGACAGAAGCGCGGTGAAGGCCGTGCGGATCATGCCGCGAGCCGCCCGCCCGCAAGATGCACCCGGCGGCCGAGCCTTGCCGCGAGCCGGGGCGAATGGGTCACCATCAGAAGTCCCGCACCCGCCTCGGTCCCCAGCTCCAGCATCAGGTCCATGACCGCGTCGCCGGTGGCCTCGTCAAGATTGCCGGTGGGCTCGTCGGCCAGCAAAAGCGCGGGCCGGATCGCCAGCGCCCGGCCGATGGCCACACGCTGCTGCTGGCCGCCCGACAGCTGTTCGGGATAGCGCGACATCAGGGCCGACAGCCCGAGGCGGCTGGCCAAAGCCGCGATCCAGTCCGGGTCGTGGCGTCCGGCAAGCCGGGCCTGGAAGGCGAGGTTCGCGGCCACGTCAAGCGAGGGGATCAGGTTGAACTGCTGGAAGACCAGCCCCACGGTCTGGCGCCTCAGCGCGGCAAGACGCGGGTCGGGGGCGTCGGTCAGGTCCTGCCCCGCGACCTCGATCCGGCCGCTGTCGGCGCGGTCGAGCCCGGCGCACAGGTGCAGAAGCGTGCTTTTGCCGGACCCGGATTCGCCGGTCAGCGCGACCGTCTCGCCGGGGCCGACCGAAAGATCGACGCCGCGCAGCACCTCGACCCGGGTGCCGCCGGTCTCGTAGGCCTTGCCGACGCCGGTAAGTGACAAGATCATGGGCCGCCTCCCGTCTGCTGCGCCTATCTAGCGCGACCGGCGGCCGGGCACACCCCCGTCGGGGCCGGCGGGGTGCCGCACCCCGGAGCCCGGTCGAAGCCCTGGGCCGGGTCGAAGCCTGGTCGAGGCACGGTCGAGGCCCGGGGGCCTAGTCGAAGACGGTGCCGGGCCGGATGCCGATCCGCTTGAACAGCATCGCGGCCGGGCAGAAGCCGGTGACCGAGGCCTGCATCATGTTCAGCCCGACAAAGGCGGTCAGCAGGTACCACCAGGGCGAGGCCCAGGTGCCGAGGGCAAGCGACAGAAGGATCATGAGGCCCGCGAACATCATCACGGCGCGGTCGAGTGTCATTGGCCGGTCTCCCTGACTGGACCGGGGCCGTATCGCCCCGGACAGGCGAAGGATAAGGTCGCCCACAAACGAATTCAAGAAATAGAATGTGAAATCGGGTCCCGCTGGCGGGGATTGATCCGGCAAGGGCCGCATGATAGGGATACCCCCTATACCTATACGGACGATCCGATGTCGCATCTTACCAAGGACAAGCCCAAATTGCTGGCGCGCGTGCGCCGGTTGAAGGGGCAGATCGAGGCCATCGAACGGGCCATCGAGGCCGAGAAGGACTGCGGCGCGATCCTGCAGCTGGTGGCCTCGGTCCGGGGCGCCACGACGGGGCTGACCCAGGAACTGATCGAGGACCATCTTCGCCACCATGTCATCCTGATCGAGGACGAGACCGGCCGCGAAAAGGGCGGCGCAGAGCTTGCCTCGGTCCTGCGCACCTATCTGAAATAGGCCAGATCATGCACGATCACCCGCACACCTCCGGCTCTCCACACGACCATCTTCACGATCACGATCACGATCACGATCACGATCACGGCCATGGCCACGCTCACGGCTCGGCCGCCGGTCTTTGCCATCCGCGCGGTCCGGGCGGGCCGGATCATGTGTTCCTCGGCGCAGATCACGACCGGAATGCCCGGCGCACCTGGCTGGTGATCGGCATCACCGCGACGATGATGGTGATCGAGATCGCGGCGGGCACGGTCTTCGGGTCGATGGCGCTGCTGGCCGATGGCTGGCACATGGCGACCCATGCTGCGGCGCTGTCGATTGCCGCGGTGTCCTACATGGTCGCGCGCCGTCACGCCCATGACCCGCGCTTCACCTTCGGCACCGGCAAGCTGGGCGATCTGGCGGCGTTCGGCAGCGCTGTGGTGCTGGGCGTCGTCGCGCTGTTGATCGGCTGGGAAAGCCTGATGCGGCTGGTGAACCCGGTCGGCATTCATTTCGGCGAGGCCATCGCCGTTGCCGTGATCGGGCTGGCGGTCAATGTCGGCAGTGCGGTCCTGCTGCATCAGGGGCCGCACGATCATGGGCACAGTCACGGGCACGATCATGGGCACAGCCATGGACATGATCACGCCCACGAGGTCGATCACAACCTGCGCGCGGCCTATCTGCATGTGCTGGCCGATGCGCTGACCTCGGTGCTGGCCATTGCGGCGCTGGTCGCGGGGCGGGCCTTCGGCTGGGTATGGCTCGACCCGATCATCGGCATGCTGGGGGCATTGCTGATCGCGCGCTGGTCCTACGGACTGATGCGCGACGCGGGCGGGGTGCTGGTCGATTTCGTCCCCGGCTCCGAGACCCTGCCCCAGAAGATCCGTGCCGCCATCGAGACCGACGGCGCCCGCGTAGTCGACCTGCATGTCTGGCAGCTTGGCCCGGGCCACCGCGCCGCCATCGTGGCGATTGCCGATGACGATCCGCGACCGGTTGCGGATTACCGCAAGCGGCTCATGCACCTCCCGCGGCTGTCGCATGTCACAATCGAGGTCGAGACGGCCTGAGCCGCCCCCTCCCGGCCGCGTTCAGAACGGGAAGAACAGCGGGATCACCCCGACCGCCACCACCGCAAAGAGGATGTTCAGCGGCAGCCCCACCTTCAGGAAGTCGCGGAACCGGTAGCCGCCCGCGCCATAGACGAAGGTGTTGGTCTGATAGCCGATGGGGGTGGCGAAGCTCGCCGAGGCGGCGAACATCACCGCCATGATGAAGGGCCGCGGATCGACGCCCAGCTGGGTCGCCAGCCCGATCACGATGGGCCCGACCAGCACGGCAACGGCGTTGTTGCTGATCATCTCGGTCAGGGCGCTGGTCAGCACATAGACCGCCGCCAGGATCGCAAGCGGCCCGAACCCGCCCATCAACCCGACGACCCAATCGACGATCAGCTTGGCGGTGCCGGTCTCTTCCATCCCCTGGCTCAGCCCCAGCATGCCGAAGATCAGAAAAAGGATGCGCCAGTCGATGGCGCTGAACGCCTCTTCGGGATCGACGCAACGGGTCAGCATCACGACGACCGCGCCGATCACCGCAAGCCCGGCGATGGGCATCACCTCGAAGGCGGCAAGCCCGACGACGGCCACCATCGTGGCGATGGCGATGGGCGCCCTGGCGCGCCGCATCGGCCGTTCGGAGGGTGCCGAGAGGTTGATCACCCCGCCATCCTCGACCAGCCGGCGCAGCCCTTCGGCCGGTCCCTCCAGCAGCAGTGTGTCGGCGAATTGCAGGCGGATGTCGTCGATCCGGTCCGACAGGTTCCGGTCGGCGCGATGCACCGCCATCACGTAGACGCCATAGCGCCGCCGCAGTCGCACTTCGGCCAGGGAACGCCCGCGCAGGGTCGAATTCGGGCCTATGCTGGCCTCGAGCGTCACCGTCTGGTCGGCGGTCACCGGCTCGACCCCCCGGTCCGACAGGTCGCGGAACGTCACCTGACCGTTCTCCTTCAGCCCGAGGATCTCGCCGGTGCCGGTCTTCAGGACCAGCCGGTCGCCGGGTTCCAGCACCAGCCCGTCGAGGCTGCGCCGCATCGAGACCTCGCCCCGGATCACGTCGAGGATGCGGGTCTCGGCGGTGTTGAAGGGCAGCTCGTCGAGCCGCTTGCCGACATAGCGCGACTCGGCCGGGATCAGCAGCCGCGCGAGGAACCGGCGCCGGGTCTCGCGCCCGACCAGATGTGCCAGCGACTGCCGGTCGGGCAGCAGGAAGCGCCCGGCAAAGGTCATGTAGGCCATGCCGACCAGCGCGAAGACAAGCCCCGGAAGGGTCATCTCGAACATCGAGATCGGCGGCTGGCCGGTGTCGCGGGCGACCCCACTCATCAGGATGTTGGTCGAAGTGCCCACAAGGGTCAGCGTGCCGCCGAAGATCGCCGCGAAGGACAGCGGCATCAACAGCCGCGACGGCGAGACGCCGACGCTGGAGGCGACCGAGATCATCACCGGGGCCAGCAGGATCACCACCGGCGTGTTGTTCATGAAGGCCGAGGCCAGCACCGTCACGGTCATCATGATCAGTAGCGCGCGCAGGTAGGACCCCCCGGCCCGCGCGGTCATGAATTCGCCCAGCGCGGCCAGCACGCCGGTGCGTTCCAACGCGGCCGAGATGATGAACATCATCGCGATGGTGATCGGCGCACTGGACCCGAACACCGTCAGAAAGTCGCCGGTCTGGATGATTCCGGTGGCCAGAAGTGCCGCCGAGGCCGCCAGAGCGGTCACCTCGGGCGGGTATATCTCCTTGATGAAGCTGAGAAAGACGATGGCGAGCAGGGCGAGAACCAAGATCTGGTCAAGCGACATCCGGAGGAACCTTCCGATGGGCGCATCTATTTATTCAAAATACGATAGGTGAAATCGGGTTTTTGCGGAAGCGGTTCGTTCGGTGACGCAACGGACGGGACGGCGAATTTTCCGGCAAGGCTCTTCCCATGCGGTCCGCTCCTGCCTATAGTGTGACCGAACGGTCGATCAATTTGCGGAAGCGAGTCGGCCGGGGGACTGACGTCTGGGAGGACCGAATGGCCGAAGCCTTCATCTGCGATGCGCTGCGCACGCCCGTCGGGCGCTATGGCGGGGCGCTGTCGGGACTGCGCGCCGACGATCTGGCGGCAGTACCGATCGCGGCGCTGATGGCCCGGCATCCCGGGGTCGACTGGGCTTCGGTCGAGGATGTGATCCTCGGTTGTGCCAATCAGGCGGGCGAAGACAATCGCAACGTCGCGCGGATGGCGGCACTTCTGGCCGGGCTGCCGGTCGAGGTGCCGGGCACCACCGTCAACCGGCTGTGCGGGTCGGGGATGGATGCGGTCGGGCTTGCGGCGCGGACGATCCGTGCGGGCGATGCCGATCTGATGATCGCCGGTGGGGTCGAAAGCATGAGCCGCGCGCCCTTCGTGATGGCCAAGGCCGACACCGCCTTCTCGCGCCGGGCCGAGATCCACGACACCACCATCGGCTGGCGCTTCGTCAATCCGCGCATGGCAGAGGCCCATGGCACCCATTCGATGCCCGAGACCGCCGACAACGTGGCCGCGGACTTCGCCATCTCGCGCGAGGATCAGGACCGCTTCGCCGCCGAAAGCCAGGCGCGCTGGGCGGCGGCGCAGGCGGCGGGCGTCTTCGCCGGGGAAATCGTGCCGGTCGAGCTGCCGCAACGCAAGGGCCCGCCGCTGCGGGTCGAGACCGACGAACATCCGCGCCCGGGCACCAGCGCCGAAAAGCTGGCGGGGCTGAAAGGGGTCAACGGTCCCGGGCTGACGGTCACCGCGGGCAACGCCTCCGGCGTCAATGACGGCGCCGCCGCGCTGATCGTCGCGTCAGCGGCCGCGGCCGTGGCGCAGGGCCTTACCCCCCGGGCCCGTATCGTCGCCATGGCCGCGGCGGGCGTGCCGCCCCGGATCATGGGCATGGGGCCGGTGCCCGCGACCCGGCGCGTTCTGGAAAAGGCCGGGCTCGATCTGGCGCAGATGGATGTGATCGAACTGAACGAAGCCTTCGCCGCGCAGGCGCTGGCGGTGCTGCGGGCGCTGGGCCTGCCGGACGACGCGCCCCATGTGAACCCCAATGGCGGCGCGATCGCCATCGGCCACCCGTTGGGCATGAGCGGCGCGCGGCTGGTCGCGACCGCGGCCAACCAGCTGGCGCGCAGCGGCGGACGTTATGCGCTTTGCACGATGTGCGTTGGCGTGGGCCAGGGCATTGCCCTTATCCTCGAACGCGTCTGATCAGGGAGGATCGCTAAGATGTATGCGCAGATGGTGACATCCGAGGGCGGCAAGGCCCGGGACGAGATGACCCCCGAGGAATGCGCCTTTCAGGACCGGATCGACCGGGGCGAGCGGATCGAGCCCAAGGACTGGATGCCCGAGGGCTATCGCAAGACGCTGATCCGCCAGATCGGCCAGCATGCCCATTCCGAGGTTGTGGGTCAGTTGCCCGAGGGCAACTGGATCACCCGCGCGCCGACGCTGGAACGCAAGCAGATCCTGCTGGCCAAGGTGCAGGACGAGGCCGGGCACGGGCTTTACCTTTATTCCGCCGCCGAGACGCTGGGGGTCAGCCGCGACGAGCTGACGGAAATGCTGCTGGCCGGGAAGATGAAATATTCCTCGATCTTCAACTATCCGACGCTGACCTGGGCCGATATCGGCGCGGTCGGCTGGCTGGTCGACGGCGCCGCGATCATGAACCAGGTGCCGCTGCAGCGGACCTCCTACGGGCCCTATGCCCGGGCCATGGTGCGGATCTGCAAGGAGGAGAGCTTTCATCAGCGCCAGGGCTATTCGATCATGATGACCATGGCGCGGGGCACGGCCGACCAGAAGGCGATGGCGCAGGATGCGCTGAACCGGTTCTGGTACCCGTCGCTGATGATGTTCGGACCTTCCGACAAGGACTCGGTCCATTCCGCCCAGTCGATGGCCTGGAAGATCAAGATCAACACCAATGACGAGCTGCGCCAGAAATTCGTCGACCAGACCGTGCCGCAGGCCCGGTTCCTCGGGCTCGAGATCCCCGACCCGGACCTTGTCTGGAACGAGGAAAAGGGCGGCTACGACTTCTCGCAGCCCGACTGGTCGGAATTCTACGAGGTGCTGAAGGGCAACGGGCCCTGCAATGCCGAACGGATGGAGGCGCGGATCGAGGCCTGGGAGGACGGCGCCTGGGTCCGCGAGGGCCTGATGGCCCATGCCGAAAAGCGCGCCGCCGCGCACGCGGCCGAATAACCGTTTCAAGGGTTTCAAGGGAGGAGAACATGTCCAGCGAATGGCCCCTCTGGGAGGTCTTCATCCGCGGTCAGCACGGGTTGAACCACCGCCACGTCGGCAGCCTGCACGCGCCGAGTGCCGAAATGGCGATCCAGAACGCCCGCGACGTCTATACGCGGCGCAACGAGGGCGTCTCGATCTGGGTAGTGCGCTCGAACGACATCACCGCCTCGGCGCCTTCGGACAAGGGGCCGCTGTTCGAGCCCTCGAACGCCAAGCTCTACCGGCACCCGACTTTTTTCGACATTCCCGACGACGTGGGGCACATGTGATGTCCGCTCTGACAGAAACGCCAATGCCAGAAACGACTCTGTCGGCCGATGCCGTGCTGTTCGAGACGCTGCTGCGGGTCGGGGACAGCGCGCTGATCCTCGGGCACCGGGTGTCGGAATGGTGCGGCCATGCGCCGACGCTGGAAGAGGATATCGCGCTGGCCAATGTCGCGCTCGACCTGATCGGGCAGGCGACCCTGTGGCTGGGGCTTGCCGCCGAGGTCGAGGGCGCGGGGCGCGACGCCGACGCGCTGGCCTTCCGCCGCGACGCGGGCGGGTTTCGCAACCTGCTGCTGGCCGAACAGCCGAACCGCGACTTCGCCGTCACCGTGATGCGCCAGTTCCTGTTCGATGCCTGGCATGCCGAGCTGCTGGCGGGGCTTGCGGCCTCGACCGACCCGCGCGTGGCCGAGATCGCCGCCAAGGCCCGGAAAGAGGTGGCCTATCACCTCGACCGGTCCGAAACGCTGGTGATCGGGCTTGGCGACGGCACGCCCGAAAGCCATGCCCGGATGCAGGCCGCGCTGACCCGGCTCTGGCCCTTCACCGGCGAGCCGTTCCGGGGCGACGCGACCGATGCCGCCGCCGCGGAGGCCGGGATCGCGCCCGATCCGGCGGCGCTGGAACCGGGCTGGCGCGCGCGGGTCGAGGCGGTGTTGGCCGAGGCGACGCTGACCCTGCCCGACACGGCGCGCTTTCGCAGCGGCGGGCGCAGCGGCGTGCATGGCGAGGCGCTGGGCCTTCTGCTGGCCGAGATGCAGTTCCTGCAACGGGCCTATCCCGATGCCACATGGTGACACCGTGGACCGACCCGCGACGGACCAGGTCTGGGCGTGGCTGGCCGAGCTGCCCGACCCCGAGATCCCGGTCATCAGCCTGACCGATCTGGGCATCATCCGCGATGTCGCCTGGCAGGGCGACACGCTGGTGGTGACGGTCACGCCGACCTATTCGGGTTGCCCCGCGACCGGGATCATCAATCTGGACATCGAACGTGCCCTACACGCGCATGGCATCGGCAAGCTGCGGATCGACCGGCAGCTGTCGCCGCCCTGGACGTCGGACTGGCTGGGCCCCGAGGCGCGCGAAAAGCTGAGGGCGTTCGGCATCGCCCCCCCGGTGCCGGGCAGTGCCGCGATGCCGGGGGCGGCCCGCGCGCGCAGCCTCGCGGACGGGCCTTCGGTGATCTGCCCGCGCTGCGGCTCGGACCGGACCGAACGGCTGAGCCAGTTCGGCTCGACCCCTTGCAAGGCCGCCTGGCGCTGCCGCGACTGCCTTGAACCCTTCGACTATTTCAAATGTATCTGAGAGGGGCGGCCATGGCCCGTTTTCACCCGCTGACCGTTACCGATATCCGCCGCGACACCCGCGATGCCGTGGTCCTGACGCTGGACCCGGCCGAGGCCGACCGCGCCGCCTTTGCCTTCACCCAGGGCCAGTACCTGACCTTCCGCCGCGCCTTCGACGGGGAAGAGCTGCGCCGCTGCTATTCGATCTGTTCGGGGCTTGACGACGGCTGCCTTCGGGTCGGGATCAAGCGGGTCGCGGGCGGCGCCTTCTCGACCTGGGCCAACGAGGCGCTGAGGCCCGGCGACGTGCTTGAGGCGATGCCGCCGATGGGCAAGTTTCACGCCCCGCTCGACCCGACTGCCGCGCGCCATTACCTGGCCTTCGCCGCCGGATCTGGCATCACGCCGGTTCTGTCGATCATCCGCACCGTGCTGAGCCGCGAGCCCGGCGCGCGGGTCACGCTGGTCTATGCCAACCGGCAGGTCAGCTCGATCATGTTCCGCGAAGAGCTGGAGGATCTGAAGAACACCCATCTCGGGCGGCTCGCGGTGATCCATGTGCTGGGCTCCGAAACCCAGGAGATCGACCTGTTCACCGGCCGGATCGACGCACACA
Source organism: Rhodovulum viride (assembly GCF_003265965.1). NCBI lineage: Bacteria > Pseudomonadati > Pseudomonadota > Alphaproteobacteria > Rhodobacterales > Paracoccaceae > Rhodovulum > Rhodovulum viride. Next base: position 57,048 of record NZ_MUAV01000007.1, read on the forward strand.
AGATCGATCGGCTGTTCGCCGGCTGGATCGACGCGGCCTCGGTCGATCTGGCCTTCATCTGCGGCCCGCAGGCAATGATGCTGACGGTGGCCGACGGGCTGCGTCGCCACGGCCTGACCGACGACCGGATCAAGTTCGAACTGTTCCTGTCGACCCAGCCCGGCCGCGCCAGGCGCCCGGCGGTTTCGGTCGCGCAGACCGACACCGCCAATGCGACCCAAGCCAGCGTCACGCTGGACGGCACCACCCGCAGTTTCCGCATGCCGAAGACCGGGCAAAGCCTGCTGGAAGCCGCCATCGCGGCCGATCTCGACGCGCCCTTTTCCTGCAAGGCCGGGGTCTGTTCGACCTGCCGGGCCAAGGTTCTGGAGGGCGAGGTCGAGATGCTGACCAACCATGCGCTGGAAGATTACGAGGTCCGCGCGGGCTATGTGCTGACCTGCCAGTGCTACCCGCTGAGCGACCGTCTGGTGGTCAGCTATGACGAGTGAGGACGCCATGACCGAGATCAGCCTCGACGACTACCTCGCCAGGGGTGGCAAGCTGACCGCGCCGACCAACGTGCCCGCGCGCTATCGGGGCGAGTTGTTGCGGCTGATGTCGTCCTTCGTCGACAGCGAGCTGGCGGGCTCGGCGGGCTTTGCCGATGCGATCAACCGGGCGCCCGGCATCAAGGAACGGATCGCCGCTAGCCGGATCGTGCTGGAAAAGGCCGATCACGCCGAACGGGTGCTGGACCTGATGTCGGCCTTCGGCACCGACAAGACCCGCTATGAGCAAGCCCATGACTGGGCCGCGCGCGGCCCCCGTGAGGCCGAGATCGGCGCGCGGCGGCAGGGCGCCGACATGCGGCTTTCGGTCTTTCATTACCCGCTGCAAGGCTGGGTCGACGCGGTCACGATGAACGTGCTGATGGGGCTTGCGACCGGGGTGCAGCTGGGGGAACTGGCCCGCGCCTCGTACACGCCCTTCGCCGAGGCGATCCGCGAGATCGCCCCGCGCGAGGCCCGCCATGCCGAGCTTGGCCTCGAGGGGCTGGCCAGACTGACGGCGGGCGAGGCAGGCCGGACCGAGGCGCGCCGCACCATCGCCTACTGGATGCCGCGCGTCGCCGCCACCTTCGGGCAGGCGGACTCGCCCCGCTTCGAAACCTTGCGGCGCATGGGGCTGAGACACCGGACGAACGAGGCACTGCTGGCCGAGTGGCGGGCGCTGGCCGAGGCGGAACTGACCCGCCTGAACCTGAACTGACGAAGGAGCACCTCATGGACGGATCGGCGACCATTCCCCGCCGCCTCGAAAGCTATCTCTCGGGCCATTGGCAGGCGGGGGCGGGCGAGGGCGCGACTCTTCTCGACGCCGCAACCGGCCGTCCGGTGGCGCGGATCGGGTCCGAGGGGCTCGATTTCGGCGCGGCGCTAGACTGGGGGCGGCGGACGGGCGGTGCCGCGCTGCGGGCGATGACGATCCATGAACGGGCGCTGATGCTGAAGGCGCTGGGCCTTCGGCTGATGGAGCTGAAGGAAGAGTTCTACGCCGAAAGCCTGCATACCGGCGCCACCCGCGCCGATGGCTGGATCGACATCGAGGGCGGCATCGGCACGCTGCTGACGCTGGCCTCGAAGGCGCGGCGCGAACTGCCCAATACCCGGGTGCTGACCGAAGGCCCGGTCGAGCCGCTGTCGCGCGACGGCAGCTTTGCGGGCCAGCACATCCTGACGCCGCTGACCGGCATCTCGATCCATATCAATGCCTACAATTTCCCGGTCTGGGGGATGCTGGAAAAGATCGCGCCCTCGCTGATCGCGGGCGTGCCCTGCCTCGTGAAACCCGCCAGCCAGACCGCCTACCTGACCGAACTGGTGGTGCGCCGCATCCTCGAGACCGGGATCCTGCCCGCGGGCGCGCTGCAGCTGGTCTCGGGCTCGGCCGGGGATCTTCTGGACCATGTGACCGGTCAGGATGCGGTGACCTTCACCGGCTCGGCTGCGACCGGGCAGATGCTGAAACGCCACCCCGCGCTGGTCGCGCAGGCGACCCGCTTCACGATGGAGGCCGACAGCCTCAACGCCTCGGTGCTGGGCGCCGATGCGGTGCCGGGCACGCCGGAATTCGACCTTTTTGTCCGAGAGGTGGCGCGCGAGATGACCGCCAAGGCCGGACAGAAATGCACCGCCATCCGCCGCGTTCTGGTGCCAGCCGGGCTGGAAGACGCCGTGATCGAAGGGCTGGCCGCGCGCTTTGCCAAGACGCCGGTCGGGCTGCCGGGCGATGCCGAGGTGCGGATGGGTCCGCTGGCCAGCCTCGATCAGCGCGCCGAGGTGCGCGCGCGCATCGCCGAACTGGCCGCCGAGGCCAGAATCGTCTGCGGCGACCCCGAGGCGGTGTCGGTCGTTTCGGGCGATGCCGGGGTCGGGGCCTTCCTCAACCCGGTGCTGCTGCATTGCGCCGACCCGTTCGCGGCAAAGGCCGTCCACGATGTCGAGGCGTTCGGGCCGGTGGCCACCCTGATGCCCTATCGCGATGCCGCCGAGGCGGTGGCGCTGGCACGGCGCGGCAAGGGATCGCTGGTCGCCTCGGTCTTCACCGACGACCCGGATCTTGCCGCCGAGATGGTGATCGGCATGGCGCCGTTCCACGGCCGGGTGATGATCGGCAACCGCGCCTCGGCCAGAAGCTCGACCGGGCATGGCTCGCCGCTGGCGCCGCTGGTCCATGGCGGGCCGGGCCGGGCTGGCGGCGGCGAGGAGCTGGGCGGCATGCGCGCGGTCCGGCATTACATGCAGCGGACGGCGGTGCAGGGCGCGCCCCGGCTTCTGTCGGCCGTCACCGGCCGCTGGATCGAGGGCGCCGAGGCGCAAACGGGGACGCATCCGTTCCGCAAATCGCTGGGCGAGCTCAGGATCGGCGATCAGGTCGTGACCGCGTCCCGCGAGGTGACCAGGGCCGATGTCGAGCATTTCGCCGAGTTCACCGGCGACAGCTTCTACGCCCATATGGACAGCGAGGCCGCCCGCGCGAACCCGTTCTTCGAGGATCGCGTCGCCCATGGCTATCTGATCGCCTCTTTCGCCGCCGGGCTTTTCGTCGATCCCGCGCCGGGGCCGGTGCTGGCCAATTACGGGGTCGACACCCTGCGCTTCCTGACGCCGGTCTATTTCGGCGACAGCCTGAGCGTCCGCCTGACCTGCAAGGAGATCAATCCACGCGAGACGGCCGAGTATGGCGAGGTTCGCTGGGACTGCCGGGTGACGAACCAGAAGGACGAGACAGTCGCGCTTTACGATGTCCTGACGCTGGTCGCGAAGACCTGGCCCCTCACGGGGGAATGAGGCACGGGGCCACTGGGGGGGCCGCCGCCTGCGGCCAGGGGCTCTGTCGGGTCCCCTGGCACGGCCGGGCGCACGGCGCTTTCCGCCGGTCGGCCGAAACGACCTGTCTGACGCAAGTTTCGCGTCCGGTCTCGTGGTTCGCCAGGGGCGCCGGTCAGGCGCGCCCGCCGGGCGAGAAGGCCGACCGCGCCCGCCAGCAGCCAGCCCGACGCCGGAAGGGGCACGGGCGAGGGCGTGCGGCGTCCGGACCCGGTCTCACCCGGTCTCATGGGACAGGAACCCGACCGCCTTGTAGGTCGAGTTCAGGTTGATCTGCGTCGCCCTGTAATCGACGATCCCTGCGATCGGGTCGGCCTCGCTGGCGGATCGAACAGGAAGAATTCCCGGCCCGCGCTCTCGTTGACGCGGGATGCGACAAGCATCTGGTATGTGGTGTAAGCCTGCGCGGTGCCGCTGCAAAGCAGCGCCACGAGGGCCGGAGGCAATGCAAGAGGTGATCTCATGACTTCTCTCCGAAAGGAGGTGTGAATCTACGCGCCAGCACTCCAATCCGTGCAAAACACCATGGTTAACGATTGGCGTATCGACCATCTGCGCCTGCGATGCGCTTTTCACGCGCCGGTTTCAGTCCCGCTCCCAGTCCCAATCCCGGGCGCATTCGCGAGATGAGATTCGGCCCCCCTTTCCCGAGGTCCGATCATGGCGCCGGGCGCGGCTAGAGCGTGGACGCGCGGCGTGCTGACGATCGGGAGGCGGCCATCTGCCCCGGCCGCGATGCCGGGCCGGCGACGGACCGCCGGACGCCGCCCGGCTGTCGCGACATCTCGCGCCCGCAGCGTGGATCGGGCGGCGTGGACCGTCAGCACGGTCCCGCACCCGCTTCAGGATTGCGTCCTGCCTGAAAACCCGCGGGGAAAAGGGACCGCCTTCAGGCGCGGTCCGCAGCCATGCGCGTCTTTCCCGCAGGTCCGGAGAGGGTCGACCCGAAAGATGTCGACCCGAAAGATCCGGCGCGCCTCGGGGCCGCCGGAGCGTCAGGCCGCGCCGCGCCCCGTCTTAGGCCCGGCTCCGGCCCGCGATCGGATCAGTCGAGGTTCCCGAGGCCGCCCAGCATCAGTTTGGTGGCCAGATCGGCATAGTCGTCGCGGCTGATCGGGCCGCCTTCCTTGAACCACATGTAGACCCAGTTCATCATCCCGAACAGCGACATGGTCACCGGCATCAGCATCGTGCCCGGGCCTTTCAACTCGGGCCGGATCTCGGTCAGCACCGACGAGAAACGGCGGACGATCCGACGTTCGATCTCGGTCAGACACGCGCGCTGGTCGGGCGACAGCGCGGCGGCGGCGTTCAGCTGCACCTTGTGCTGATCGTCCGCGCCCCGGTATTTTTCCAGCACCGTGCGCACCAGCAGGCGCAGTCGGTCCTCGGGGGCCGCGTCCGGCCTGTCGGCTTCGGCGAGCGCATCGTCAAGCTCGGTCAGGTGGGTTTCGATGATCGAGAAGATCAGCGCGTCCTTGCTGGGATAATAATGATATAGCAAGGACTTCGAGACGCCGGCCTCGGCCGCGATCTGGGCCATCGAGGCCTTTTCCATACCCTGTTCGGCAAAGACGCGCGCCGCATCCAGAAGAAGGTTGCGCTGTTTCCGTTCGAAATCCTCGGCCCGTGTCCGTGCCATCCGGTCCTGCTTTCTCAAGTTCGGGGGCGGGGTCCGGCCCCGCCCGTCCTGTTCAATCCTTCGGCCGGCGGTCGACGACGCGCCGGGCCTTGCCTGACGAGCGCTCGACGTCTTCGGGGTCGTGCACCTCGATCCGGGTGCTGACCCCTATCACCGACTTGATGTGATGGGCCAGTTCGCCCGCCGAGGCGCGCCGGGCCTCGGCGGCGCCGTGGCTGGCATGGCATTCGACATGCACCGTCATTGCGTCCATCCGGCCCTGCCGGGTCAGCTCGATCTGGAAATGGGGCGCGAGCCCGGGGCATTTCAGGATCTGTTCCTCGATCTGGGTCGGGAAGACGTTGACGCCCCGCAGGATGATCATGTCGTCGGTGCGCCCGGTGATCTTTTCCATCCGCCGCATCGAGCGCACCGAGCCCGGCAGCAGCCGGGTCAGGTCGCGGGTGCGGTAGCGCACCATCGGCAGGCCTTCCTTGGTCAGCGTGGTGAAGACCAGCTCGCCCATTTCGCCATCGGGCAGCACGGCGCCGGTCTCGGGGTCGATGATCTCGGGGTAGAAGTGATCCTCCCAGATATGCAGCCCATCCTTCGATTCCACGCATTCGCAGGCGACGCCCGGCCCCATCACCTCGGACAGGCCATAGATGTCGACCGCATGCATGTCGAAGGCCTCTTCGATCTCGCGGCGCATGGCGTTGGTCCAGGGCTCGGCACCGAAGATGCCGACCTTGAGCGAACTGGCGCGCGGGTCGATCCCCTGACGGCGGAACTCGTCGAGGATCGACAGCATGTAGGAGGGCGTGACCAGGATGATCGAGGGGCGGAAGTCCTGGATCAGCGTGACCTGGCGTTCGGTCATGCCGCCCGACATCGGCACCACGGTGCACCCCAGCCGCTCGGCGCCGTAATGCGCGCCGAGCCCGCCGGTGAAAAGCCCGTAGCCATAGGCCACATGGGCGATGTCGCCCTTGCGCCCGCCCGAGGCGCGGATCGAGCGGGCCATCAGGTCGGCCCAGACGTCGATGTCGTGCTGGGTATAGCCGACGACCGTGGGCTTGCCGGTGGTGCCCGACGAGGCATGGATGCGCACGAGGGCGTCGCGCGGGGTGGCGAACATGCCGAACGGATAGCTGTCGCGCAGGTCGGTCTTTGTCGTGAACGGGAAGCGGGCCAGATCGGCAAGGCAGTGCAGCTCTTCGGGATGCACGCCATGATCGTCGAAGCGTTTGCGGTAGAAGGCGGAATTTTCATAGGCATGCTTCAGCGTCCGCTTCATGCGGTGGAACTGAAGCGCCGCGATCTCGTCGCGCGAGGCGGTCTCGATCGGATCGAGGATGTCCTTCGTCGGGGTCAGATCGGTCATTGGGTCCTCCCTTTCGGCCCAGGTCTAGGCATCTGACCGGGGCAGCAGATGGCCCCGGATCGTGCGCGAGTTTCCGCGGAATTCGGCAATGGCGATGCCGTCCTGATTGGTGATGCGCACATCGTAGAGGCCCGACCGCCCGCTGCGCGACAGCTCGCGTGCGGCGGCGGTCAGCCGGTCGCCGACATGGCCGGGCGCCAGATAGGTGACGGCGCAATGCTGGGCCACGGTCACCGCGTCGTAGCTGTTGCAGGCATAGGCGAAGGCGGTGTCGGCCAGGGTGAAGATGTAACCGCCATGGGCGATGCCATGGCCGTTGGTCATCGCCTCGGTCAGGGTCATCGACAGCGTCGCCTGCCCGGGCGCGATGTGCTCAAGCCGCATGTCGAGCCGCCGGGCCGCGCTGTCGTCGTTCCACATCGCGGCGGCGCAGGCCTCGGCCAATTCCTGCGGGGTCCTTTCAGGGTTCATTTCGGGGGCCTCCAACCTACTGGCCCCGGAAGACAGGCGCGCGTTTCTCCAGGAAGGCGGCGACGCCTTCGGCATAATCGGCGCTTTGCCCGGCGCGGCGCTGGGCGTCGCGTTCCAGATCGAGCTGCGCATCGAAGCTGCCGCCCGAGGCGGCCTGGATCAGCCGCTTGGTCAGCCCGAGCCCCAGCGTCGCGCCCGCGGCCAGCCGTTCGGCCAGCGCGGTCGCCTCGTCCATCAGCGCCTCGTCCTCGACCGCCTTCCAGATCAGCCCCCATTCGGCGGCGGTGTCGGCGGGCAAGGGTTCGGCGGTCATCGCCAGCGCCTTGGCGCGCGGTTCGCCCAAAATCCGGGTCAGCGACCAGCTGCCCCCCGCATCGGGCACCAGTCCGATTTTCGAGAAGGCCTGGATGAATCTCGCCGAGCGCGCGGCCAGCACGATGTCGCAGGCCAGCGCGATATTCGCCCCGGCCCCGGCCGCGACCCCGTTCACCGCGCAGATCACCGGCTTTTCGAGGCTGCGCAGACGGCGGAGCGTGGGGTTGTAGAAGGTCTCGAGCGTATGGCCCAGATCGGGCGGCGGCCCACCCCGGCGCGGATCGCGGTCGCCCAGATCCTGCCCCGCCGAAAAGCCGCGCCCGGCCCCGGTCAGCAGCACCGCCCGGACCGCAGCGTTCTCATGCGCGCGGTCCAGCTGCGACCGGAGCGCCCTATGCATGTCCTCGTTGAAGGCGTTAAGCTTCTCTGGCCGGTTCAGCACCAGCCAAAGCACACCCCGGTCCAGCGTCGCCAGAACGCTGTGCGAGTCTGCCATCTCTCTCCTCCCGTCTTCCTCAAAATCTTCTTGCATAAACCGTCCGGTCGGTCAATAATATCCGTCAGGAGGATCGGGGGAAAGATCGGCACGGCCGTGTGGGGAGGATGGCGATGGCCGTGGCATGGCCCGCGCGCATCGGCCCTTGGTGCGACGCGATTTCGTTCCGCCGGGAGCGCAAGACCAAAAAGATCTGATCTGGGAGGACAGGACCTTGAAGACCCTCACGACGACAGCCCTGGCGCTGATCGCCGCGCTTGGCGCGGCCGGTCCGGGCCTTGCCGAGATCCGGCTGGGCGCAAGCCTGTCGGCCACCGGCCCCGCCTCGTTTCTGGGCGATCCCGAGGCCAAGACGCTGGAAATGATGGTCGAGGCGCTGAATGCCGCGGGCGGCATTGATGGCGAGCCGGTCGAGCTGGTGCTGTATGACGATGGCGGCGATCCGAACAAGGCGCTGACCTTCGCCACCCGGTTGGTCGAGGATAACGAGGTGGTGGCGATCATCGGCGGCTCGACCACCGGCACCACCATGTCGATCCTGTCGGTGGCCGAGGATAACGAGATCCCCTTCGTGTCGCTGGCGGGTGCGGTCAACATCATCGATCCGGTGCGGCCCTTCGTCTTCAAGACCCCCCATACCGACCGCATGGCCTGCGAGAAGATCTTTACCGACATGGCGGCGCGGGGCATCGAGAAGATCGGCATGATCTCGGGCACGGACGGGTTCGGCGCCTCGATGCAGGCCCAGTGCAAGGACGTGGTGGGCCAGTTCGGCCTCGAGATCGTCGCCGACGAGACCTACGGGCCGAAAGACGCCGACATGACGCCCCAGCTGACCAAGATCCGGGGCACCGAGGGCGTGCAGGCGGTGCTGAACCCGGGCTTCGGCCAGGGCCCGGCCATCGTCACCCGCAACTACCATCAGCTTGGCATCGACCTGCCCTTCTACCAGTCGCACGGGGTGGCCTCGGACGCCTTCATCGAGCTTGCGGGCGCCGACGCGGCCGAGGGGCTGCGGCTGCCGGGCACCGCGCTGCTGATCGCGGGCCAGCTGGCCGAGGACGATCCGCAGCGCGCCGTGGTGCAGGCCTACAAGGCCGAGTTCGAGGCCGCCCATGGCATGGAGGTCTCGACCTTCGGCGGCTATGCCCATGACGCCTTCGCGCTGGTAATCGATGCCATCTCGCGGGCGGGCGGCACCGATCCGGCCGCGATCCGAGACGCGCTCGAGGCGACCTCGGGGCTGGTTGGCACCACCGGCACCTACAGCTTCAGCGCCGACGACCATCTGGGGCTGGACCTGTCGGCCTTCCGCCTGCTCGAGATTCGGGACGGCGGCTGGGTGCCCGTGGACTGAGATCCCGTCGACTGAGATCCGGTCGGTCGAGATCCTTTCGACCGAGGCCCCCCCGGGCGGCGCCGGGATCGCGCCGCCCCCTTCCCCGAACGCCCGAGGCACGGAGACGTCCATGGACGCGCTGATGCAGTTTGTCTTTTCCGGGGTGACGGTCGGCGCGGTCTATGCGCTGGTCGCTCTCGGCTTCACCATCATCTACAACGCCTCCGACGTGGTGAACTTCGCCCAGGGCGAATTCGTCATGCTGGGGGGCATGATCACCGTCTTCGCGCATCTGGCCGGCCTGCCGCTGCCGCTGGCGGCGCTGGGGGCGATCCTGGCAACCGCGGCGCTGGGGGTCGCGCTGAACCGGCTGGCCATCGAGCCCGCGCGCGGCGCGCCGGTGGTGTCGGTCATCATCATCACCATCGGCGCCTCGATCCTGATCCGGGGCGCGGCCCAGCTGATCTTCGACAAGCAGTTGCACGGGCTGCCGGCCTTTTCGGGCGACGATCCGATCCGGGTCATGGGCGCGACAATCCTGCCGCAAAGCCTCTGGGTGATCGGCGGGGCGCTGGCGGTCTTCGTCGGGCTCTGGGCCTTCTTCACCCGCACTCTGACCGGCAAGGCGGTGCTGGCGACCTCGAACAACCGGACGGCGGCGCAGCTTGTGGGCATCAATACCGGCTGGGTGATGACGCTGGCCTTCGGGTTGTCGGCCGCGATCGGCGCGCTGGCGGGCGTGCTGGTCACCCCGATCACGCTGGTCAGCTACGATGTGGGCGTCGGCCTTGCGCTGAAGGGCTTCGCCGCTGCGATGCTGGGCGGCATGGGCAATCCCAAGGGGGCGCTGGCGGGCGGGCTGCTGCTGGGGCTCTTCGAGGCGCTGACGGCGGGCTATGTCAGTTCGCAATACAAGGAGGCGGTGGCTTTCGTGGTCATCCTCGGCGTCCTGTTCGCCATGCCGCAGGGCCTTTTCGGCCGCGCCGGGACCGAGAGGGTGTGACCGGCATGCGCCTTTCCGCGAAATGGACCCAGCTTCTGATCCTCTTCCTGCTGATCGCGCTTTTGCCGCTGTTCTTTCCTTCGGGCTACTACTTCCGGGTGGGCGCGCTGATCTTCGTCAACGGGCTGGCGGTGATCGGCATCGTGATCCTGACGGGCTATGCCGGGCAGATCAGCCTCGGCCATGCCGGGTTCGCCGGGATCGGCGCCTATGCCTCGGCACTGGCGCCCGGGCATCTGGGGCTGCATCCGCTGCTGGCGGTGGTCCTCGGCGCCCTCGTCTCGGCCGCGGTGGCCTGGCTCGTCGGCCGCCCGATCCTCAGGCTCAAGGGCTATTACCTGGCCGTGGCAAGCCTCGGCTTCGGCATCCTCGTCGCCATGGTGCTCAGCAACGAACGCGCCTTGACGGGCGGGCCCGACGGCATGCCGGTGCCCGATCCGGGGCTGCGCGATCTCCTGAAGGATCTGGGTCTCAAGCTGACCGGGGGCGAATTCTGGTACTGGTGCTGCGGGCTCTGCCTGTTGATCGGCGCCTGGGCCGCGCTGAACCTGCAGGCCAGCCCGACCGGCCGGGCGCTCCGCGCGCTGCACGGGTCCGAGGTGGCGGCGCGGACCGTCGGCATCGACGTCGCGCGACTGAAGCTGCAGGCCTTCACCATTTCGGCGGTCTATGCCTCGGTCGCGGGCTCTCTGCTGGCGATGCAGAACCGGTTCATCACGCCCGATGTGGCGGGCTTCATGCATTCGATCGAGATGGTCACCATGGCGGTGCTGGGCGGCGTCGGCTCGGTCATCGGCGCGATCTTCGGCGCGGTGATCCTGACGCTGCTGCCGCAGGTGCTGACGGTCTTTGCCGACTACGAACAGATGGTGCTGGGCGCGGTGATGATCCTTGTCATGATCTTCCTGCCCGAGGGGCTGATCCCGTCGCTGGCGCGCAAGCTGAGGGGGAGGGGCGAATGAGCCTTCTGTCGGTCGAGGGGCTGGGCATCGCGTTCGGCGGCGTGCGCGCCGTCCATGATGTGGGCCTGACTGTCGCGCCGGGCGAGATCGTGTCGATCATCGGGCCGAACGGGGCGGGCAAGACCACGCTGTTCAACATGATCTCGGGCGTCTATCTGCCCGGCGCGGGAAGGGTGCGGCTTGACGGCGAGGACGTGACCGGCATGGCGCCGCATCTTCTGGCACGCCGTGGTCTTTCGCGCACCTTCCAGAACCTGCAGATCTTTCCGGCGATGAGCGTGCTGGAAAACGCCGCGACCGGGTTTCATCTGCGCGAACGCGGGGCCTTGCTGGCCGACCTGCTGGCGCTGCCGGGCGCGCGCCGCCGGTCGGCCGGGGCGCTTGACGGCGCGCGCGATCTGCTGGCCCGGGTCGGGCTTGACCGCGCGGCCGACCGCGAGGCGGGCGAGCTGTCCTACGGCGCGCTCAAGCGGCTGGAAATCGCCCGGGCGCTGGCGACCGCACCGCGGCTTTTGCTGCTGGACGAACCGGCCGCGGGCTGCAACGCGGTCGAGACCGAGGAAATCGACCGCCTGATCGCCGGGATGGCACAATCGGGCATCGCCATCCTGCTGGTCGAGCATGACATGAAGCTGGTGATGCGGATATCGACCCATATCGTGGTGCTCGACCATGGCGAGAAGATCGCCGAGGGCGACCCGGCTACGGTCAGCCGTCACCCCGATGTGATCGCCGCCTATCTGGGCGCGCCCGTCGCAGTCGAGGGGGCCGCCCATGCTGACGGTTGAGAACCTGCGCGCGCGCTATGGCCGGATCGAGGTGCTGCATGGCATCGACCTGACCGTGAATTCGGGCGAGATCGTCACCGTCGTCGGCGCGAACGGCGCGGGCAAGACCACGCTTCTGCGCTGTCTGTCGGGCATCCAGCCGATCACCGATGGCCGCGTCGTCTTTCGCGGCGAGACCTATGTGACCACGCCCCCGCACAAGCGGCTGCGCCACGGGCTGGCGCATTCGCCCGAGGGGCGGCAGATCTTCACCAATCTCTCGGTCGAGGAAAACCTGCGGCTTGGCGCCTTTCTTTACGACGACGACCGCGTGGCCCGCGACATGGACGAGGCCTTCGCCCTGTTCCCGGTGCTGCGCGAGAAACGCAACCTGGCCGCCGGTGGGCTGTCGGGCGGGCAACAGCAGATGCTGGCCATCGCCCGCGCGCTGATGGGGCGCCCCGCCTGCCTGCTGCTTGACGAGCCCTCGATGGGTCTGGCGCCGCTGCTGGTGCAGCAGATCTTTGACGTGGTCACCGGGCTCAAGGCGCTGGGGGTGACCGTGCTGCTGGTCGAACAGAATGCCTTCGGGGCGTTGAAGGTCGCCGACCGGGGCTATGTGATGGAAACCGGGCGGATCGCGATGGAGGGGCCGGCCGAGGCGCTGATCGCCGATCCGCGCATTCGCGAAGCCTATCTGGGGATCTGATCCGACATGTCCGTACTGACCATCGACCGCGAGGGCGAAATTGCCGTCGCGACCCTCGACAACCCGCCCGTCAACGCGATCTCGGCCGAGGTGCGCCGCGCGCTTTGGGAGGCGGTCGAGACGCTCGATGCCGACCCCGAGATTCGCGCCGTGGTGCTGGTCTGCGCCGGGCGCAGCTTCATCGCCGGGGCCGATGTCAAGGAATTCGGCCTGCCGCCGGTCGCGCCGCACCTGCCCGATCTGGTCGCCCGGATCGAGGCCGCCGCCAAGCCCTGGACCGCCGCCATTCACGGCGCGGCGCTGGGGGGCGGGCTGGAAATCGCCCTTGGCTGCCGGTTCCGGTTGATCGATGCCGAGGCGCGGGTGGGTTTCCCCGAGGTTGGTCTGGGCGTCATTCCGGGCGCCTCGGGCACGGTGCGCACGCCCCGCCTCGCGGGCGTCGAGGCTGCGGTCGAGATGGTCACCTCGGGCAAGCCCGTGCCCGCGTCCGAGGCTCTGCGGCTGGGGCTGGTCGATGCGATGGTCACGGGCGATCTGCGCGGTGCGGCGGTTTCTTACACCGCCTCGATGATCGGCGGGCCGTTGCCCGAGCCGGTCTCGGCCCGCCCTGTCGAGACCCGGCCCGACGGCTACTGGGCCGAAAGCCGCGCGCGGCTGGAAAAATCGGGCGAGACGGCACCGCTTCGGGCGCTCGAGGCGGTGCGCAAGGCGACCGAACTGCCCTTCGACGAGGCGATGGCTTTCGAGCGCGCCACGTTCCTCGCGCTGCGCGACAGTCCCGAGGCGGCGGCGCTGCGCCATGTCTTCTTTGCCGAACGCGCGGCGCTTCGTCCCGCCGCGCTGAAGGGTGTCGCGCCGCGCGGTATCGGCTCGGTCGGGGTGGTCGGTGGCGGGACCATGGGGGCGGGCATCGCCGCGGCCTTCCGCATGGCGGGGATGCCGGTGACGCTGATCGAGCGCGACGCCGGTGCCGCCGCCCGCGCCCATGCCGCCGTTTCGCGTATCTTCGTGGGCGCGGCCGCGCGCGGCAAGCTGACCGGGGCCGAGGCCGGGGCGTTGTCGGACGGGCTGGTCTGCACCGACGACTATGCGGCGCTGGGCCATGTCGATCTGGCTATCGAGGCGGTTTTCGAGGATCTGGCGGTCAAGCGGGCGGTCTTTGACGACCTGGCCCGGGTCTGCCGCCCCGACGCGATCCTGGCCACCAATACCTCCTATCTCGACCCGCGCTGTCTCGCCGAGGGGATGCCCGCGCCCGAGCGCCTGATCGGACTGCATTTCTTCAGCCCGGCCCATGTGATGAAGCTGCTGGAGATTGTGCCGCTGCCCGGCACCGCGCCCGAGGTTCTGGCGACGGCCTTCGATCTGGCGCGGCGGCTTGGCAAGATGCCGGTCCGGGCCGGGATCTGCGAGGGCTTCATCGGCAACCGCATCCTGAAACGCTATCGCGCGGCGGCCGAGGATCTGCTGGCCGAGGGCGTGCCGGTGGCGGGGGTCGATGCCGCGATGCGCGACTTCGGTTTCCGGATGGGGCCGTTCGAGGCGCAGGATCTGGGCGGGCTCGACATCGCCTTCCTGCAACGCGAGGCGGCCCGTGCCGAGGGCCGGGATGTGCCCGAAACGCTGGCCGACCTCCTCGTCCGCGCCGGGCGCAAGGGCCAGAAGACCGGGGGCGGCTGGTACGACTATCCCGAGGGCAGCCGCAGGCCGGTCGCCTCGGACGCGGTTGCGCGGCTTCTGGCAGACCGGATCGCCGGGGGCGAGGTGCCCGCGCCCGAAGCGATTGCCGAGAGGCTGGTCGGCGCCATGGCCGACGAGGGTGCGACGATCCTTGGGGAAGGGATCGCCGACAGCGCGGCCGAGATCGATCTGGTCGAGATCCACGGCTATGGGTTCCCGCGCGGCAAGGGCGGGCCGATGCACTGGACCGGCCGGGGCTGAGCGGCCTCAGGCCGGTTCGGTCGCGCCCATCGCCAGCCCCGCCGCGAAGGCCTCGCGATTCAGCCGCTCGAACCGGGCAGGGGTCTGGGCGACGATTGCGGCCAGCAGTTGCTCGGGCGGGCAGATGGACGCCTGCGCGGTCAGCGCGCCGAGCGCGACGATATTCGTCACGCGGGGGTTGCCGAGGGTGCGCGCGGTCTCGGTGAAGGGCAGGCAGAGCGTGCGGAACGGCCCCTGCGGGGGCGTCGTCACCCGTTCGGCGTCGCACAGGACCAGCGAGGCCGGGGTCAGAAGCCCGGTCGAGACCGTGGCCGCCGCCTCGTCGAGGATCAGCAGCACGTCGAGCCGCCGGGCCAGCGGATAATCCGCCTCGCCCTCGCCGATCACCAGATCGGACCGCGACAGCCCCCCGCGCGAGACGGGCTCGTAGGCGTTCGACTGCGCGACGGTCAGCCCGGCCTCGGTCAGCGCCGCGGCAAGGATACGCGCCGACAGCAAAAGCCCCTGCCCGCCGCTGCCGCTGAAACGGATCTCCATCGCTTACTCCTCCTCGCGGATACGGGCGGCCATGGCGCGCCAGGCGGCGCCGTATTCGGGCCGGTCGGTCCGGGTCAGGACGCCGGTCCGCAGCGCGTTCGGCCGGAACGGCACATCGACCGTGTTGCGATAGGCATAGGGTCGCATCGCGCTTTTCTTGGCCAGCATCATCTCGGGCGAGGCGCCAAGATCGTTCTTGCGGCCATAGATCTCGGTGCAGTCCGACAGCACCTCGACGAAGGAAAAGCCCTCATGCGCGATGGCCTGTCCCAGCAGCGTCTTCAGGGCCAGCACCTGCGCCGTCACCTCGCGCCCGACAAAGCTGGCCCCGGCCGCGGCGGCCAGCGCGCAGGCATCGAAATTGGGCTCGGTATTGCCCTCGGGCGTCGTGGTGGTGAACCGCCCCTCGGCCGTCATCGGCGAGACCTGTCCGCCGGTCATGCCGTAGATCTCGTTGTTCAGCATCACGCAGGTGATGTCGAGATTGCGGCGGCAGGCATGGATCAGATGGTTGCCGCCGATGGCCAGACAGTCGCCGTCGCCGGTGATGACGATGACATGCAGGTCGGGCCGCGCAAGCTTGAGCCCGGTGGCGAAGGTCAGCGGCCGACCGTGGGTGGTGTGGAAGGTATTGGCGTCGATATAGGCGGACAAGCGCCCCGAACAGCCGATGCCCGAGACGACCGCCAGTCGGTCCTTCGGGATGCCTTGCTCATGCACCGCCCAGAGCAGCGCCCGCAGTGCGATGCCATGACCGCAGCCGGGACAGAGGAAATGCGGCATCCGGTCCTGCCGCAGGTAGTCGTTGACATCGAAGCTCGCGGCGCTTTCGGTCTTGGTGTCCTTCATTTCAGCGCCTCCCGCGCCGCCCCGGCGATCTCGTCCGGGGTCAGGGTCTCGCCATCGATGCGGGACAGCCCGGCGACCTCGGCCCGGCCCGCCAGCACCCTCTCGACCTCCAGCACCAGCTGGCCCTGGTTCATCTCGGGCACCAGAACCTTGCGCGTGCCCGCCGCCGCCACCGCCTCGCGCAGCGGCGTTTCGGGGAAGGGCCAGAGCGTGACCGGCCGGAACAGCCCCACCTTCAGCCCCTCGGCGCGCAAATCCTTCACCGCCTGCCGCGCGGCGCGGGCGGAAATGCCGATGGCGACGATCAGCAGATCGGCATCCTCGGTCGCCTGCTCGCGCCAGCTTTCGATCCGGGCGCGGTGCAGGACCAGCTTGTCGGTCGTTCGGGTCAGCGCGGCGGCGGCGATGGCGGGGGTCTGGGTCGGAAAGCCGTCCGGGCCGTGGGTCAGGCCGGTGCAATGGCTGCGATAGCCGTCGCCCGGGCGCGGCATCGGCGGCACCAGATCGGCGGTTTCGGCATAGGGCAGGAAGCCTTCGCGCGGGCCGGTGGCGAAGGGCCGGGCGATCCCGGGCGTCTCGGGCACGGCACCCAGATCGACGGTTTCGGTTAGATGGCCGATCACCTCGTCCAGCAGCACCACGACCGGCACCCGCAGAGTTTCCGACAGCTCGACCGCGCGGATCGTCTCGGAATAGGCCTCGCCGACCGAGGCCGGGGCCAGCACGATCACCGCATGGTCGCCATGGGTGCCCCAGCGTGCCTGCAGGATGTCGCCCTGCGCCGGGCGCGTGGGCATCCCGGTCGAGGGCCCGCCCCGCATCACATTGACGATCACGCAGGGGATCTCGGCGCCGCAGGCATAGCCGAGGTTTTCCTGTTTCAGCGAAAACCCCGGACCCGAGGTCGCGGTCATCGCCGTCACGCCCCCCATCGAGGCGCCGATCACCGCGCCCATCGAGGCGATCTCGTCCTCCATCTGGATGAAGGTGCCGCCGACTTTCGGCAGCTCGCGGGCCATGGTCTCGGCCACCTCGGACGAGGGCGTGATCGGATAGCCCGCGAAGAACCGGCATCCGGCCCGGATCGCGCCCAGGGCACAGGCTTCGTTGCCTTCCAGGTTGCGGCGGCCGGTCAGGGCGGGCGGCGCAGCAGCGAGGGACGGGGCGGTCATGACGCGGCCTCCTGAACGGGCGTATTGGTGACGGAAATCGCCATGTCGGGGCACAGCCAGGAACACAGCTGGCAGCCGGTGCACAGATCGGGCAGCGCCAGTTCGGCCTTGAGCTGGTCGTTCAGCCGCAGGCAGCGTTCGGGGCAGCTTTTCACGCAGATGTCGCAGCCCTTGCACCAGTCGGCGGTGATCTCGACCACGGTCTCGACCTGCGGGTGATGCACCTCGGCGCGGGATTTCTGCAGCCCGCTGGCGGTGACGTCGATCCGCTTGGTCCCGCCCAGCGCCCAGACCCGGCCCTCGGCGAAGGCCCGGGCGTTGATCTGAACCGATTTGGGCGGGACGGTGGCGGCGATGACCTGCGCCCAGGCCTCTTCGGGGAAATCGAGCGCGGTCGACAGCGCGCCCAGCAGCACGGTATTGGCGGCCCGCGCATTGCCCAGATTGGCTGCAAGGCCGGTCGCGTCCATCACATAGCCCGCATGGACCTGGTCGATGATCTCTTCGGGGGTCTGGGGCGCATAGGCGGGCTCGGCCCCGCGCTTGCGGCTGCGGCAGGCGAAGGGCGGCACGATCCTCTGGCAATCGGCGATGAAGGTGCCGGTCTCGGGCTTGAGATGCCGGATCCAGCGCAGGCCCTCGGCCCATTCCAGCGCGACAAGGATGTCGACCTCGCCCTCGGGGATGGTCGGCGACCAGACCTTGGCCCCGAAGCGGACATGGCTGAAGACGCCGCCGCCGCGCTTGGCCATGCCGTGGACCTCGCTTTGCTTCACGTCATGGCCGGCCTCCTGGCACAGCTGGGCCAGCACCTTCGAGACCATGATGACGCCCTGTCCGCCGACGCCGACGATCAGAACGTTTGTCGTCCGGTTGCGCTTGTCCATGGCTCAGACCTGTTCGGCGATGTCGGCGGGCTTGATCGAATGCGAGGCGCAAAGCTGCGCGCACAGGCTGCAGCCGATGCAGGCCTCGGGGTCGATCCGCACCTTGTGGCGGCCCTCGTGCCAGCCCTCGGCCCAGGTGATGGCCGGGCAGCCGAGGTTCATGCAGGCCTGGCAGGCGATGCAGCTGTCCTGATCGACCGCCATTGCCGGACCCTTGATCCGCACCGGGTCCAGCACGCAGGGCCGGTCGGAAATCACCACCGACACGCCCTTGTGCGCGACCGCCTCGCGCAACTGCCGCTGCATCGAGGCGGTGTCGTAGCTGTCGACCTTCTGCACCCAGCGCACGCCCAGCGCCTTGACCAGCGCGAAGAAATCGACGCGCGGCGCGGGATCGCCGCGCAGGGTGCGGCCGGTGCCGGGATGGTCCTGCCCGCCGGTCATCGCGGTGATGTGGTTGTCGAGGATGAAGACGGTGATGTCGGCATCGTTGTAGATCGCGTCAATCAGGGGCGGGATGCCCGAATGCAGGAAGGTCGAGTCGCCGATGGTGGCGACGATCGGCCGGGTTTCCGTTCCGGCCTTGGCCATGCCGATCGCATTGGCGATGCTCGACCCCATCGAGACGCAGGTATCCATCGACTTCAGCGGCTCGACCACGGCCAGCGTATAGCAGCCGATATCGCCCGCGACCCGCGCATCGAGCGCGCCCAGCGCCATGAAGCAGGCCACATGCGGGCAACCCGCGCAGAGGACCGGCGGGCGCACCATCGGCGCGAATTCGAAAGGCGCCGCATGGACCCGCGCGGGCATCAGCCCGGCCTTCGCCAGCCCGTCATGGACGATCTCGGGCGAGAATTCGCCCTCGCGCGGGAAGAAGGCCTTGCCGTCGCAGGCGATCCCCATTGCCTTCAACGCGTCCTCGATCAGGGGTTCCAGTTCCTCGACCACGATCACCCGCTCGACGCCTTCGCAGAACTCGCGGATCAGCCGGTCGGGCAGGGGCCAGGTGACGCCGAGCTTCAGCACCGAGACGTCGGGCAGGCATTCCTTCACATAGGTATAGGGGATGCCCGAGGTGATGATGCCGACCCGCGCATTGCCCGGCTCGACCCGGTTCAGGGGGCTGTCCGACAGGGCCTCGCGCAGCCGCGCCTCGCGCGCCAGCACATGGCCGTGGCGCATCCGGGCATGGGCCGGGATCATCACGTTCTTGCGGGGATTGTCCTCGAAGACGCGGGCGGCGGGTGTCTGGCGCGCGCCCAGGGTCACCGCGCTTCGGGTATGCGACAGCCGCGTGGTCGAGCGCACGAAGACCGGACAGTCGTATTCTTCGGACAGGTCGAAGGCCGTCCGGGTGAACTCGAGCGCCTCCTGCCCGTCCGAGGGCTCCAGCACCGGCACCTGGGCGAAGCGGGCATAGATCCGGCTGTCCTGCTCGTTCTGCGAGGAATGGATGCCCGGATCGTCGCAGACCGCGACCACCAGCCCGCCATTGACCCCGATATAGGAAAACGACATCAGCGCATCGGCCGCGACGTTCATGCCGACATGCTTCATCGCGGTGAAGGCGCGCGCGCCCGCGAAGGAGGCGCCGATGGCCACGTCCATCGCGGTCTTCTCGTTGGTCGACCACTGGGCGTGGATGTCGGCGGCGGGATAGGCCGCGAGGCTTTCCAGGATCTCGGTCGAGGGCGTGCCGGGATAGGCTGCGGCGACCCTGGCGCCGGCCTCCCAGACGCCGCGGGCGATGGCTTCGTTGCCGGTCATCGGGCGGGACTGTCCCGCGCCAAGAGGCTCGTCGGCACCCTGCCGGAGGGCATGTGTCATTGGCGTCGTCCTGTGTCGCGCGCGGAATTGCACAAAATTGCCCAGCTTCTAGTCTTTGGGCAATTTTCGTACAAAGCGCGGATTGCCGCAGCAGTTTTGGTATGGCAATCCTCGGTGCGGACGACGGCGCGGTCCTTGATCTGGGGCAAGCCGCCCGCGGGCCGCGGGCCGGACGTGATGTCACACGCGGCCCTGCGGCGGTCCCGAAGGCCCAAATCCCGAAGGCTCAGGACCCGAAATTCCGGCGCGCGGCGGCCGTGGCCGCATGCAGATGGGTCTGCATCGCAGCCCCCGCCCAGTCGGCATCGCCCGCGAGGATCGCCTCGGCGATTTCCTTGTGATGCGCGGCCGAGCGCCGGATCGCGGCTTCGTCGTAGCTTTTGAAGGTCAGCGAGACGAGCCCGAGATTGACGACGAGCGACAGCATCGCCTCCAGCCGGGGCGAGCGCGCGGCGGTCAGGATCAGCTGGTGAAAGGCGCGGTTGGCCTCGGTGATGGCCTCGTAATCGGCATCGTTTCGCGGCGGCACATGGGCCTGCATCTGCAGGGCGAGGTCGGCCAGCTGCGCGCGTTCCCCGGCGCTGGCAAAGCCCGCGGCGCGGCGCGCGGCGTAGGATTCAAGCAGCAGGCGCATCGCGAAGATCTGTTCGATCTCGTCCGCGCCCAGTCCCACCACGCGCAGCCCGGGCCCGGCCTCGCGGGTCAGCAGACCCTCGAGGATCAGCCGCTTGACCGCCTCGCGCACCGGGGTGCGCGACATGGCGAGGCTTTCCGCGAATTCGGCCTCGGTGACGCGCTCGTTCTCGGCATAGTGGCCCGAGAAGATCCGCTTGCGGATCGCCCGATAGGCCAGTTCGGCCGCGCCGAGCCGTTCGCCGCCATCCTCTGCCCGTGCCATTCTTCCCCCCGTTTCGTCGCGCTCAGATCCCGGCGGGGGCCGGGAAGCCGCCCGCCTTCATCAGCATCCCCGGAACCGGATGGCCCAGGGCCACCTCGAGCGCCTTCGCCCCTGCTATTGCCCGGTCGAGATCGTATCCGGTTGCAATACCCGAGCGCTCGAACATGTAAACCAGATCCTCGGTCGGCAGGTTGCCGGTCGCGCGCGGCGCGAAGGGGCAGCCGCCGACGCCGCCCAGCGAGGCATCGAAGGACCGCACCCCGGCGCAATACCCGGCCCAGGCATTGGCGAGCCCGGTATTGCGGGTGTTGTGCAGATGCAGCCGGATCGGCAGGTCGGGAAACCGCGCACGCACCGCGCCCACGCGGTCCTCGATGTCGCGGGGGGTGGCCACGCCGATGGTGTCGGCCAGCGTCAGCTCGTCGGGCGCGGCCTCCATCACCTGCTCGAGCACCTCGATCATCCGCGCCACCGGAACCTCCCCCTCGAACGGGCAACCGAAGGCGGCGGCCAGGGTGACATTGGTGCCGACCCGGCCCCGGGTTTCGGCCGCGAGGCGGTGCCAGAGCGCGACGCCCTCGGCGGTGGTCATGCCCTGATTGCGCTGGCTGAACGTGTCGCTGAGCACGATGGCATAATTCACCTCGTCGAGCCCGGCCTCCAGCGCGCGCGCGAAGCCGCGATGGTTCAGCACCAGACCGATATGGCGCAGCCCTTCGCGGGGCAGATCGGCGCACAGGGCCTCGGCATCGGCCATCTGCGGCACCCGCGCGGGATTGACGAAGCTGGTGATCTCGATCCGGGTTGCTCCGGCGTCGATGATCGCGGCCAGCATGCGCTTTTTTGTATCCAGATCAAGAAACGTCTTCTCGTTTTGAATGCCATCTCGCAACGTGACATCCACAATTTCAACGACATCCTTCATTTTCCCCTCCCCGGGCAAGAAATCCGTTGAGACCCTCTTTCAGATTTGTATACATTATTCACAAGGAGAGTCGAGGCATGGCATGCTGCGCCGCGACAAGGGAGAGGGAAGACCAATGCCAAGCGAAGAAACGGCCGCGCGACGCGGGCCGCTGAACGATGTCCGCGTGCTGGAAATGGGGCAGCTTCTGGCGGGGCCGTTCTGCGGGCAGTTGCTGGCCGATTTCGGCGCCGAGGTGATCAAGTGCGAACAGCCCGGCCTCGGCGATCCGTTGCGGGTCTGGGGGCAGGAAAAGCCCTATGGCAAGTCGCTCTGGTGGCCCATCGTGGCACGCAACAAGAAATCGCTGACGCTGAACCTGCGCACCGAAGAGGGCCAGGAGATCGTGCGCGACCTGATCCGCTCGACCGATATCCTGATCGAGAATTTCCGCCCCGGCACGATGGAGCGCTGGAACCTCGGCTATGAGGATCTGAAGAAGATCAATCCGCGGCTGATCATGGTCCGCGTCACCGGCTTTGGCCAGACCGGCCCTTATTCGCGCCGCGCGGGCTATGGCGCCATCGGCGAGGCGATGGGGGGCCTGCGCTATGTGGTGGGCGACCCCTCGACCCCGCCCAGCCGGATGGGGATCTCGATCGGCGACGAACTGGCGGCGGTCTATGCCTGCATGGGCGCGCTGATGGCGCTGCATGCCCGCGAGCGGACCGGCCAGGGCCAGGTCGTCGACAGCGCCATCTACGAGGCGGTGCTGGCGATGATGGAAAGCACCGTCAGCGAATATCATGTCGCGGGCTATGTCCGCGAGCGGACCGGCGCGACGCTGCCCAATGTCTCGCCCTCGAACGTGTTCGAGACCCGCGACGGCAAGCTGCTGCTGATCGCGGCCAATCAGGACACGGTGTTCCGCAGGCTCGCCGCGGCGATGGGCCGGCCCGAACTGGCCGAGGACCCGCGCTATGCCACCCATTCGGCGCGCGGCACCCACATGACCGAACTCGACAGCCTGATCAACGACTGGACCCGCACGCTGGATCTGAAGCCGCTGGAAGAGACGCTGCACGAGAACGGCGTGCCCTGCGGGCTGATCTACAGCGCGGCCGAGATGCTGGACGACCCGCATTTCAAGGCGCGCGAGGCCATCGTCGAGCTGCCGCATCGCGATTTCGGCTCGATCAAGATGCAGAACGTGGCGCCGCGCCTGTCGGACACGCCGGGCGAGATCCGCCATGCCGGTCCCGAACTGGGCGAGCATACCGACGACATCCTGCTGAACGATCTGGGGCTGTCGCCCGACCGGCTGGACCGGCTGCGCGCGGAGGGCGTGATCTGACGTTCTGACAGGCTCCCGCGCTCCGGAGGAGGGGCGCGCGGGAGACATTGGGCGGCACCGACCGTCCACCATTTGCCGGTCGAGGAGCCGGCACATCCTGGGAGGATTACCATGAAACCCTATATTATGGCCGCCCTGCTGGCGGGAAGCGCGCTGGCGGGCTCGACCGGGCAGGCACTGGCCGACAAGACCCTGCGCGCGACCGTTCAGGTGTCCGTCGATCACCCGATCGGCGCCAATGTCGTGACCTTCAAGGAGGCGCTCGAAGAGCTTTCGGGCGGCGAGATCAAGGTCGAGATCTACGACAGCGCCCAGCTTTTCAAGGGCAGCGAGGTGCCGAAGGCGGTCGCGAGCGGCGCCATCGACATGGGGGTCGTGCTGGCCGACGAATATTCGGGCACCGTGCCTGCCGCGGGCATCTTCAGCGAGCCGTTCCTGTTTCCGAGCTACGAGGTGCTGGCCAAGGCCGCCGCGCCCGAAAGTCCGGTGCGCCAGACCTTCGACCGGCTGATCGGCGAGACCGGGACCAAGGTGCTGTGGTGGCAGGATTACGGGCCCGTCCAGATCCTGTCGAAGGACCACCCGATCCGCACGCCCGCCGACATGAAGGGCAAGCTCGTGCGCGCGCTCGGCAAACCCGTGGGCGATTTCATCGAGGCCGTCGGCGGCACACCCGTCGTCATGGGCGGATCGGAACAGTTCATGGCCTATCAGCGCGGCACCGTCGATATCGGCATGAGCGGCACCACCGCCGTCAAGTCGCGCAAGCTTTACGAGGTGATGGACCACGTCACCATGACCAACCATTCGCTGGCCGAGTTCATCGTGGTGATCAACCCGGCGACCTATGACGGGCTCAGCGATCAGGAACGCGCCTGGGTCGACGAGGCCGCCCATCGGGCCGAGGCCGACCTGCGCGCCAAGACCCGGCAGCAGAACGAGGAGGCCGCGGCCTGGCTGGTCGAGACCGGCAATGCGACGGTGACCGAGCTGACCCCGGAAGAGATCGCGCAATGGCAGAAGGCCTCCGCGCCCGCCATCGACATCTTCATCAAGGATGCAGGCGCCACCGGACAGCAGCTCGTCGACGACATCCGCGCGCTGTACTGATCGCGCTCCGCCATGACCGAAGGCACGCACGCGCCGCCGCCCCGGGACCCTTCGCGGGTCCCGGAACGCCTGGATGGACCTGCCCTGTTGCGGGCCGTCGATTCGCTGTCTGCCATCGCCGGACGAGGCGCCGATCTGGCGCTCGTCGCGATCTGCGCGATGGTCACCTATGAGGCGCTGGCACGCTATGTGCTGCACGCTCCCACGCGCTGGACCTCGGATGTGGCGACCACGCTTTTGCTGTGGCTGACCTTCGTCGCCATGGCGCAAAGCCTGCGGCAGCGGCGGATGATCCGGATCACCGCGCTGATCGGCGGCCGCAGCCCGACCGCGGCCCGGCTGATCGAGCTGTTCTCGCTGGTGGTCATCGGCGGGTTCTCGGCGATGGCGGTCTGGCTCTGCTGGGGCGAGATGCTGGAAAGCATCGCCATGGGGCGGCGCACCGCCAGCATGCTGCAACTGCCGCAATGGATCGTCGAGGCGCCGGTGGTGATCGGCTTCGCGCTGCTGTCGCTGCAGGCCTTCGCCGATGCGGCGCGGCTCTGGCTGCGGCCCGCGCCCGATTTCGGCCATGGCGACGCGGGCGACCTGCCCGGCGAAAGGGATAGTGCATGACCCCGGTTCTGATCATCGTCGGGCTGATCGCGCTGTTGCTGACCGGGCTGCCGGTCGCGTTCGGGCTGGCCTCGCTGGGGACGCTGCTGATCGTGCTGAAGGGGCTGCCGCTGGCGCTGATCCCCGCGAACCTCTTTGGCGGCGTCAACGATTTCGTGCTGATCGCGGTGCCGCTGTTCCTGTTCATGTCGAACATCCTGCTGCGAGGCGGGGTCGGGCGCGATCTCTTCGTGGCGCTGCAAAGCTGGGTCGGTCATTTCCCCGGCGGCCTCGGCATCGCGGCGCTGCTGTCCTGCGGGATCTTCGCGGCGATCTCGGGCAGTTCGGTCACGACCGCCGCGACCGTCGGCACCGTCGCCATCCCCGAGATGATCCGGCGCGGCTATGGCACCTCGTTCACGCTGGGCCTGCTGGCCGCGGGCGGCACGCTGGGCATCCTGATCCCGCCTTCGGTGCCGCTGATCGTCTACGGCGTCATCGCCGAGGAAAGCATCGGCAAGCTCTTCCTCGCCGGGATCGGCCCCGGTCTGGCGCTGATCCTCGTCTTCGGCCTCTATGCGGTGGTCGCGGCCACGCTGGGTAACCGGGCCACGCGGGCCGAGAAGGCCAGCTGGTCCGAGCGCCTGAGCGCCAGCCGCCGCGCCCTGCCGACCGCGCTTCTGGCGGTGCTGATGCTGGGCGGGATCTATTCGGGCGCCTTCACGCCGACCGAGGCCTCGGGCATCGGGGCCACGGCCGCGCTGCTGATCACGGTGCTGCAGCGCTCGCTGAGCTGGCAGGATTTCCTGGCCGCGCTGAGGGATTCGGTGATGACGACTTCGGTGATCTTCCTGATCGTCGTCGGCGCCAAGATCTTCGGTCGCGCGATCACGCTTTACCAGATCCCGGCCGAAGTCGCCGAGATGTTCTCGGTCGCGGGCGACAGCCGCTGGGTCTTCCTGCTGATCGTCTCGGCCATCCTGCTGTTCGTCGGGCTCTTCCTTGAAAGCATGTCGATGCTGCTGATCATGGTGCCGGTGCTGTTGCCGACGGTGTTGGGCTTCGGCATCGATCCGGTCTGGTTTGGCGTCTATTTCGTCTTGCTGATCGAGATCGCGCTGATCACGCCGCCGGTCGGACTGAACCTCTTTGTCATCCAGGCGATTGCCCGGACCGGGATCGGCACCGTGATCCGGGGCGTCACGCCCTTCGTCCTGCTGATGCTGCTGATCGCGGTGGTGATGTGCGCCCTGCCGGGGCTGGCCCTGCTGATCCCCTACGGATTGTGACGCGCATGACGACCGACTTCGAACCGAAAGGGCCCGCCCGATGATCGAACCCGTCCTCGTGGTGGTCCTGCTGATCGGCCTGATCGGCATGGGCGCGCCGATCTTCCTGGCGCTCGGCGCCAGCGGCCTTCTGGGCCTGTGGATGGCGCGGGGGCCGTTGGCCTTCTTCTTCGCGCCGACCTCGATCTTCGGCCAGCTCAATTCCTTCGAGCTGATCGCGCTGCCGCTGTTCATCCTGATGGGCAACCTGCTGTCCGCGACGCCGGTCGGCACCAACCTCTTCCGCGCCGCGGCGATCTGGCTTTACTGGCTTCGGGGCGGGCTCGCCATCGCCACGGTGGGGGCTTCGGCGCTGTTCGGAGCGGTTTCGGGCGTGTCGGTGGCGGGCGTCGCCGCCGTGGGCTCGATCGCGGTGCCGCAGATGCTGGAACGCGGCTATTCGCGCGGGCTCGCGGCGGGTGCGGTAGTCTCGTCGGGCGCGCTCGCGATGCTGATCCCGCCCTCGGTGCCCTTCATCATCTACGGCGCGGTCTCGGGCGTCTCGGTCGGCGCGCTCTTCGTCGGGGGCATCGTTCCGGGACTGGCGCTGGCCGGGGCGCTGTCGCTTTACATCTACATCCGCGTTCGCCGCCATCCCGACCAGGCGCCCCGCGAAAACGGCCCGCCGCCCCGCCCGGCCGAGATGCTGCGCGCGCTGGGCGGTATCTGGCATGCGCTGCTGCTGGTGGTGATCGTGCTGGGCGCGATCTACAAGGGCATTGCCACGCCCTCCGAAGCCGCCGCCTTCGGCGCCGCTGGCGCCTTCCTGATCGCGGCCTTGGTGTTCCGCACGCTGAGCTTGCGCAGCTTCGCCCAGATCCTGGCCTCTTCTGTCAAGGTCTCCTGCACGATCCTGCTGATCATCGGCTGCGCCAAGATCTTCGGCGACTACCTCAACCTCGTGCGCGTCCCCGAGATCGTGACCGAGCGGCTGACCGCGACCAGCCTGCCCGACTGGGCGATCCTCGTGGTGCTGATGCTGGCCCTCGTGCTGCTGGGCATGCTGGTCGACGCGGTGTCGCTGATCGTGGTGACGACGCCGATCCTTCTGCCGCTGATCCTGGCGCTGGGCTATGACCCGCTCTGGTTCGGCATCATCCTCGTGATGAACCTCGAGATCGCGGTGGTGACCCCGCCGGTCGGGCTGAACCTCTATGCGCTGCGCGGGGTCTGCCCGATGCTCAGCGTCGAAGAGATCGTCCGCGCGGTGCTGCCCTTCGTGGCGGTCCAGTTCGTGATGCTGATGATCTTCGTGCTGTTTCCGGGGCTGAGCCTCTGGCTGCCCGGACTTCTGTGACCCGTTTCATGTCAGGATACCAAAGGGGAGGAACCCAGAGATGACCCAGACGAGACGCACTTTCCTGAAGACCGGCACGGCGCTGATGGGGGCCGGTGCCTTTCTGGGCGCGACCGGCGGACCCGCGCTGGCCGCGACCCGGCTGACCGGCGTCAGCTACCTGCCGCCCAGCTACCGCGCGCTGTCCTTCGGCTCGGCCGGCTTCGTCGAGCGGCTGAACGCAAGCGACGCGGTCGATGTCGACTATTACGACAGCGGCAAGCTGCTGAAGGCCGACGAACAGCTGGCGGCGCTGAGGGCCGGCACCATCGACTTCATGTTCCACACCACAAGCTACATCACCCGCTCGGTGCCGATCTTGGGCATCACCGGCCTGCCAGGCGTGATCGAGGCGCTGTACGAGAACCCCGACCGCCTGAGGAAGGGCAGCCCGCTGTTCGACCTGATCAACGAAGAACTCGCCAGGGAAGACCTCTACATGGTCTCGATGATGGGCAATGTGCTCGAGCCCGAATACCTCTGGTCAAGCGCGGGCGCCCCGATCCGGTCCATCGCCGACGTGAAGGGCAAGAAGGTCCGCGTCGTCAGCTTCGAGGGCACCAAGGTGATCGAGGGCTTCGGCGGCGCGGCGGTGCGGCTGCCCTCGTCCGAGCTGTATCTGGGGCTGCAGCGCGGCACCGTCGATGCGGCCGTGGCCAATATCTCGACCATCATCGGCCGCTCGCTTCAGGAACAGCTGCACCATGTCTACCGCCTGCCGATCACCGGCTTCGGCATCGGGCTTTTCGTCACGCCGCAGCGCTGGGAAAAGATGGGTGACGAGGTGCGCGCGGCCTTCGAGACCGCGGCCGACTGGTTCGACGCCAATGGCGCGAAGGAGGCCAACGAGGTGATCTACCGCGACGATTACTGGCCCGCCATCGAGGCGGCCGGGATCGAGGTGACCGATCCGACCGGCGAGGATCTCGCCGCGCTCGACGCCGCCGCCGAAGAGGTGCGCGCGGCCTGGATCGCGGATGTCGGCGAAGAGACCGGCCACCGCGCCATCGCGCTGGCCACCGGCCAGGCCGGCTGAGCGGGGAGGGCGCCGTGAGACAGGTCTTCACCCGCATGGTTCAGGGCACCCGGATCGTGGGGCAGCTGGTGCTGGTCTTCATCGTGGTGACGATCTGCTATGACGCGATCCAGCGTTACGCCTTCGCGGCGCCCACCTCTTGGTCGCTGGAGGTCAACACCTTCCTGCTGATCTATGTCGCGGTCATGGTCGCGGCCGATGTCCAGCGCACCGACAGCCATATCCGCATCACCTTCTTCGTCGAAAATGCCGCGCCCGCACTCCGCCGCGCGGCACGCGCCGTCGTCGCGATGACCGGCATCGCCTTCGCGGGCATCCTGACCTGGCGCGGCGCGCTGATGGCAGAGCAGGCCTGGGACTATGGCGAACGGGTCTCGTCGAGCTTCGGCACGCCGATGGTCCTGCCTTATGCGCTCCTGCCGCTCGGGTTCGGCACGCTGGCGTTGCAGTTCCTGTTCGACCTGATCGACGCTTTTCGGGACGATCCGCCGGATCAGTTGGGGTAACGAAGGCTGCGGCCGCCGTAAAATCCGGCGCCCCGTCGATGCACTGCGGGCCGGGCCCCTGAACCGTCGCGCAAAGGGTGGCGGATGTGGTGGCTGACATAGCGGACAATCCCGCACAGGTGGCGGCGCAGCTGCAGCGCATCGCCCTGACCGACGCAGGGGACGATGAGTATGTCCCGGGCGAGGTTGTCGCGGCGGCGGCTGAATCCCTGCAATTTGACCCCACTTGCGCGGTGCGGGTGTTTTCCGATCTGGTGCCCAACCCCTTCGTGGCGCGGGGGATCGTCGCGGATCTGGTGAAGGGTCTGGAAGCGCGCGGCTTCGACGCGGCCAAGCTGGGCGCTGCATCCGGCGTGAGCATCGACCGGCTGCGGGTGGTCCTGACCAAGGAACGCGATGCCCGATCCGAATCCCTGTTCCGCGCGGCGGTGAAGGCCGGTGACATTCGATTCCGGCTCCGGCTGGACGGCAACAACTGGCAGATGCCCGACCACATGCTGACCACGCGACCGGCGAAGTTGCCCCACCTGACCGGAGCCGATGGCGGCGCGCTGGCCCGCAGCCTGTTTTTCCCTGTATTCCGAAACGAGTTGAACGGCGAGGAACGGAACGTCGCCGTGCACCAGGATGGGGATGGCGCGGTGAAGTGGTGGCACCGGAACGTAGCCAAAGCCAGTCACAGGATGGCGCTGCAAGGCTGGAAGCGCGGGCGCATTTGTCCTGACTTCATCTTCGCCACGGGCGGTAACGCAGGCGCTTGGCGGATCGTGGTTCTGGAAACCAGGGGCGACCACCTGCAAAACCCCGACACCGACTACAAGCGGGGCGTTCTGGACTTCCTCACGCAGAACTATTTCTGGGATCAGGCAGTGCCCGCAGGGCAGTTGCAGATAGCCATGATCGGCGAGACGGTGGAATGCGCCCTGGTCCTGATGGAAAACATGCCTTCGCTTCTGTCGAAGCTTATCGCAGATCGAAAATAGGCAGCCCGAAGCACTCCGATCAGACCAAGATCAAGCCTTCTTCGGATCTGGGGCCTTGTGTGGGTGGGGGCCAATCTTGGAAATTCACAATAAAATAAGAGTTTAATGGCGGAAGGGGTGGGATTCGAACCCACGGATGCTTGCACATCGGCGGTTTTCAAGACCACTGCAATCGACCACTCTGCCACCCTTCCGTGCTTGCCAGCGTACGGTTTCCAGGGAAACCGAGGGGCCGGGCAAACCGTGTCAGGCTTAGCCGGAACTGCCGGGCGCGACAACAGGCTTGTGCGCCGGGCGCGACCGCGCAGGCCTGCGGGGGCGGGCAACGGCGGCGCCCGTCGGGGCAAGCCTTTCCTTGCACCGCCTCTGACGATATGATTCGCGCGGATCTTGCAGCGGTCGGCCAGCAGTTGGCCGGAGCCGGCCGGGCGCAGAGGACGACGACGCCGCACGGCAAACGTGCGCGAAACAGGGGCGATGCATGCAGGGATACCGGATCGCGCGGATGGCGGTCCTGCTGGCGGTGACAGGCATTCTGGCCGGCTGTCAGGGTGGCGCGGGCGTGGGGCTTTTCGGGAGCAAGGGCGCCGGCGATGCGCCCGGGCCGCAGATCGTGCAACGCGCGGCGGGCGAGGATGTCGAGGCGCCCGAGGTGTTTCAGGCCGAAGAGGCCGGGCTCTGGGACGGGCGCCCCTCGCTGGGCGGGATCTGGATCGCGCATCCCGACGTGACCGACCCCGAGCGGGTGATCATTCGCAATACCGCAACCGGCCAGTCGGTCGTCGGCGCGCTCTTCCGCCGCGAACGCGAGAGCCCGGGGCCGCGCTTTCAGGTGTCGTCCGATGCGGCAGCGCAGATCGGGCTTCTGGCCGGGCAGCCGACCGAGCTGAGCGTTACGGCGCTGCGCCGGACCCCCGACCCGCAGCCCGCCGCGACCGCGCAGGACGACGACGCAGAGCGCGCGCCGACGGCGCTGACCCGGCGCTTCGTGCAGGTCGCCACGGTCGACAGCGCGGACGGCGCCAAGCAGACGGCGGCGCGTCTGACCAAGGCCGGGCTTTCGGCCGAAATCCGCGCGCCGGATCCGGGCGGGCGGCCGCTCTGGCGTGTCGTCTCCGGCCCCGTTAAGACCGAGGACGACCGGGCGGCGCTGATCGAGGCGGCGCGCGGGCTCGGCTTCAAGGATGCCTATGCCGTGACCCGCTGACCCATCTGTGCGACGCCGAACCCAATGCGAGAGGTGACCATGCGACCGACCTTCCTGTCCGCGCTTGCCGGGGCCCTGGCGCTGATGGCGCTGTCCATCCCCGCAGAGGCCAGTTTCGAGACCCGGGCGGGCGCGGCTTATGTGGTGGACCAGACCACCGGGACCGTGCTCCTGTCGAAGAATGCCGACCAGCCGGTGCCGCCCGCCTCGATGTCGAAGCTGATGACCCTGAACATGCTGTTCGAGGCGCTGCGCGACGGGCGGGTGACGCTCGAGACCCAGTTCTCGGTCTCGGCCAAGGCGATGTCGATGGGCGGCTCGACGATGTTCCTGAATGAACGCGACCGGCCGACCGTCGAGGATCTGATCCAGGGCATCATCGTGCAATCGGGCAACGATGCCTGTGTGGTGGTGGCCGAGGGGCTGGCGGGCACCGAAGAAGCCTTTGCGCGGCTGATGACCGAGCGCGCCCATGCGCTGGGCATGACCAATTCGACCTTCGCCAATGCCAGTGGCTGGCCGCATCCGAACCAGCGGATGAGCATGCACGATCTGGGTATCCTCGCGATGCGTCTGATCGACGAGTTCCCCGAATATTACGGCTTCTTTGGCGAGCGCGAATACGACTTTGACGGCCGTGCCCCGCAGAACCGGTTCAACCGCAACCCGCTTCTGAAGCTCGGGATCGGCGCCGACGGGCTGAAGACCGGCCATACCCAGGAGGCAGGCTACGGGCTGGTCGGCTCGGCCCTGCAGAACGGGCGGCGGGTGACCTTCGTGATCTCGGGGCTGGAAAGCACCGAGCAGCGCGCCGAGGAAGGCGAGCGGATCATCAACTGGGCGTTCCGCCAGTTCGTGCAGCGCGGCGTGCTGCGCCGGGGCGAACGTCTGGCCGAAACCGATGTCTGGATGGGCGAGATCGAGAAGGTCGGGCTGGTCGCCAAGGACGATCTCGAGGTGCTGCTGCCGGCGGTGGTGCGCGACACGGTCGATGCCGAGGTGCATTTCCACGATCCGGTGCTGGCGCCGATCGAGGCCGGGCAGGAGCTGGGCGAGCTGGTGATCCAGCGCCCCGACATGGAGCCGCTGCGGGTGCCGCTGGTGGCCGAGCGCGAGGTGGCGCGGGGCGGGTTCGTGCCGCGTTTGCGAACCGCGACCGAGGTGTTCCTGCGCTGGGCCGAGAAGAAGGCCGCCGACCTCTGACATGGCCGGGCGCGCGCGGTTCATCACCTTCGAGGGCATCGACGGGTCGGGCAAGTCGACCCAGGCGCGCGCCCTGGCCGAGCGGCTGCGCGCGGGCGGGCATGAGGTCGTGCTGACGCGCGAGCCGGGTGGCAGCCCCGGCGCCGAAGAGATCCGGCGGCTGGTGCTGGAAGGCGACCCCGACCGGTGGTCGGCCGAGACGGAATTGCTGCTGTTCACGGCCGCGCGGCGCGACCATCTGGAACGGACCATCGGCCCCGCGCTCGACCGCGGTGCGGTGGTGATCTGCGACCGCTTCGCCGATTCCACCCGGGTCTATCAGGGCATCACCCGGGGCGATCTGCGGGCCACGGTCGACCGGCTGCACGACCTGATGATCGGTCGCGAGCCCGACCTGACGGTCATCCTCGACATGGCGCCCGCGACCGGGCTGGCGCGCGCCCGGGGGCGCAACGGGTCCGAGGAACGGTTCGAGGATTTCGGCGAGGCGCTGCAGGCCCGAAGCCGCCAGGGCTTCCTCGATCTCGCCGCCGAATTTCCCGGCCGCTGCCGCGTGGTCGATGCCGACCGCGCGCCGGACGAGGTCGCCCGCGACATCGCGCGGCTGGCCGAGGCGGCGCTGGCATGAGCGAGGCGGAGCTTCCCGAACCCGACCGCGTCGAGGGCGCGCCGCATCCGCGCGATACCCTTTGCCTGATCGGGCAGGAGGCCGCCGAGGCCGCGTTTCTCGATGCCTTTTCCGGCGGGCGGATGCATCACGGCTGGCTTCTCAGCGGGCCGCGCGGGGTCGGCAAGGCGACGCTGGCCTGGTCGGTCGCGCGGTTTCTGCTGACCCGACCCGCAGCGGGAGGCGATGCCGGGCTTTTCGGGGCCGAGGCCGCGCCCGACAGCCTGGCCGTGCCCGCCGATCATCCGGTCGCGCGCCGGATGGCGGCGCAATCCGAGCCGGGGCTGTTCGTTCTCAGGCGCGGGCCCAACGACAAGGGCAATGCGCTGTCGGCCGAGATCCGGGTCGACGATGTGCGGCGGCTGAAATCCTTCTTCGGGCTGTCCTCGGCCGAGGGCGGACGGCGCGTGGTGATCGTCGATTCCGCCGACGAGCTGAACGTCAGCGCGGCCAATGCGCTGCTGAAACTGCTGGAGGAACCGCCCGCGAATGCCACCCTGCTGCTGATCAGCCATTCGCCCGCGCGGCTTCTGCCGACGATCCGGTCGCGCTGCCGCGAGCTTCGGTTGGGGCCGCTCGGGCCCGACGACATGGCCCGCGCGCTTGCGCAGGCGGGCCATGAGGCGGGCGACAGCGCGGCGCTGGCCCAGCTTTCGGGCGGGTCCGTGGGCGAGGCGATCCGGCTGGCCCGGCTGGACGGTCTGGCGCTTTACGCCGATCTGGTCGGGCTTCTGGCCGGGCATCCGCGGCTGGATCGGTCGCGGCTTCTGAAACTTGCTGAAAGCACGGCCGGGCGTGGCGCCGAGGCGCGGTTCGACCTGACGCTTCGGCTGATCGAACTGATGCTGGCGCGGCTGGCCCGGACCGGGGCCACCGGCGCGCCCCCGCCCGAGGCGGCGCCGGGCGAGGCCGCGCTGTTGACCCGGCTGGCCCCCGACGCCCATGCCGCCCGCGCTTGGGCCCAGGCGGCGCAGGACCTGACCGCGCGGGCGCGCCAGGGCCGGGCGGTGAACCTTGACCCGGCTTCCCTCATCCTCGATACGGTTCTGAGACTTGACGAGACCGCCGGCCGGCTGGCCGCCTGAGGCGAGATGAGCGACACCAAGACCCCCGAAATCACCGACAGCCACTGTCACCTCGACTTCCCCGACTTCGCGAACGAACTGGACCAGGTGCTGGCCCGGGCCGAGGCGGCCGGGGTGACGCGGATGGTGACGATCTGCACCCGCCTCCGGCAGGAACCGCAGGTGCGCGAGATCGCCGAGACCCATGCGCCGGTGTTCTACGCCGCCGGCACCCATCCGATGAGCGCGGCCGAAGAGCCGATGGCGACGGTCGACGAACTGCTGGCGCTGGCGAAGCATCCGAAATTCGTGGGCATTGGCGAAACCGGGCTTGATTATCACTACACCGCCGACTCGGCCGACGTGCAGCAGGACAGCCTGCGCATCCATATCGCTGCCGCGCGCGAGACCGGGCTGCCGCTGATCATCCATTCCCGCGCCGCCGATGACGACATGGCGCGCATCCTCGCCGAGGAATACCGCAACGGCGCCTATGGCTGCGTGATGCATTGTTTCAGCTCGTCGCCCGAGCTGGCGCGCGCCGCGCTCGATCTGGGCTTCTACCTGTCGATGTCGGGCATCGCGACCTTCCCGAAATCGAAGGAGATCCGCGAGATCTTCGCGGCGGCCCCCCTCGACCGGGTGCTGGTCGAGACCGACGCCCCCTATCTCGCCCCGCCGCCCCATCGCGGCAAGCGCAACGAACCGGCCTATAGCGCCCATACCGCGCGGGTCGGGGCCGAGGTCTTCGGGCTCGACTATGCCGATTTCGCGGCGCGGACCCAGGCCAATTTCGACCGGCTCTTCGCCAAGGCCGCCAGCTGGCGGGCCGCCGCGTGAGCGCCGAGCTGCGCTTTACCATCCTTGGCTGCGGCTCGTCCGGCGGCGTGCCGCGGATTGGGGGGCATTGGGGCGCCTGCGATCCGGACAATCCCAAGAACCGCCGCCAGCGCTGTTCGATGCTGGTCGAACGCATCGCGCCCGAAGGCACCACACGGGTGCTGATCGACACCTCGCCGGATTTGCGCAACCAACTGCTGCAAGCCGGCGTCGGCGAGCTTGATGCCGTCGTCTTCACCCATTCCCATGCCGATCACGTGCATGGCATCGACGATCTCCGGCAGATCGTCTTCAACCTGCGCAAGCGGCTGCCGGTCTGGGCCGACGGGCCGACCCAGGACGCGCTGATCGCACGCTTCGGCTATGCCTTCATCCAGCCCGAGGGCTCGCCCTATCCGCCGATCCTCGATCTGCATCCGATCGACGGGCCGGTGACGGTGTTGGGGGCGGGCGGCCCGGTCACGCTGGTGCCGTTCCGCGCTCGCCACGGGTCCATCGACGCGCTTGGCTTCCGGATCCAGGGGCTGGCCTATCTGCCGGATGTGGCCGAGCTTTACGAGGAAAGCTGGCCGATGCTCGAGGGGCTCGAGATCCTCGTGCTGGACGCGCTGCGCTATACCCCTCATCCGACCCATCTGAACGTCGAGGAGGCCTTGGCCTATATCGACCGCGCCCGGCCCCGCCGCGCGGTGCTGACCAACATGCATATCGACCTCGATTATGCCCGGCTCGACGCCGAGACCCCCGAGACCGTCACCCCCGCCTATGACGGGATGGTGCTGAGCCTCGCCGACTGATGGAAGCGCTGATCGAGGTCATCCTTCCGGTCTTTCTGGTCCTCGGTTTCGGTTATGTCGCGGTCTGGCGCGGGCTTTTCTCGGATGCGGGCGTCGACGGGCTGATGAAGTTCACGCAGAACTTCGCGATTCCCTGCCTGCTGTTCCGCGCCGTCTCGACACTGGATCTGGGGCAGAATTTCGACTGGCGACTTCTGGTCAGCTTCTATTCCGGCGCCCTGACCGGCTTTGCGGTGGGAACGTTCGGGGCACGGCTCCTGTTCGGCCGCACCTGGGAGGACAGCGTCGCCATCGGTTTCATCGGGCTTTTCTCGAACTCGTTGCTGCTGGGCGTTCCGATCACCGAACGGGCCTTCGGCGCCGATGCGCTGCAGGCGAACTATGCCATCATCGCGGTGCATTCGCCGATCTGCTATGGTGTCGGGCTGACCGCGATGGAGATCGTCCGGAACCGCGGCGCGGGGCTGGTGCGGACCTCGGGGGCGATCCTGCGCTCGATGTTCCGCAATGCGCTGGTGATCGGCATCGCGCTGGGGCTGGTAGTCAATCTGGGCGGGCTGAGCGTGCCGGTGGTCGTGCAGGACGCGCTGGACCTGATGGTCAGGGCCGCGCTTCCGGCGGCGTTGTTCGGGCTTGGCGGCGTGCTGTCGCGCTACCGTCCCGATGGCGACCTGCGCACGGTGCTGTTTGCCTGCGGCCTGTCGCTGGTGCTGCATCCGGCCGTGGTCTGGGGCATGGGCACGGTGCTGGGCCTGTCGACCGGGCAGTTCCGCTCGGCCGTGCTGACCGCGGCGATGGCGCCGGGGGTCAACACCTACATCTTTGCCAACATGTACGGCGCGGCCCGCCGGGTCGCCGCCTCGGCGGTGCTGGTCGGCACGCTGGGCTCGATCCTGACCGTCTGGGTCTGGCTGGCGCTGCTGCCCTGACGGACGGGACGCCCGCAAGGCGCGGCGGTCAGCACAGGGACGGCGCGGACCGGACCCTTTCGATCACGACTTCCAGTTCGGTCCGGTACAGATCGCCGACGGCGCCAAGGGCGAGGTGCCGGGCCAGTTGCCGTTCGAGATAGGGCAGCACGCCTTCCCCCCGGTCGTCCAGCGCGCGCGGGTCGGCCCCGTGCGACAGCAGGCTTTCCGCCAGCGCGCGACAGGCACCGGCCATCTGAAGGGGCAGCCGCCCGGGCGTGAACCAGGGCTCCGAGCTGTGCGCGAAGGGGCGATTGGCATCGGCCCCGAGGTCCAGAAGCGCGTCGAGAACGGGCGGCGTGCCTTCCAGCACCGCACGGTGCAGGGGGGTCCATCGATAGGTGTCGGTCTCCGCCTCGAGATCGGCGCCCGCCTCGACCAGCAGCCGGGCCAGCGTCGCGGTGGTCTCGGCCGGTTCCCACGGGCGCGGATAGACCCCGAGTTCATGCAGCGGCGTCACGCCCTTCGCGAGCCCGGCATTCGGATCGGCCCCGGCCGCAAGCAGGATCCGCAGCACCGCGGGCGACCGGCGTTCCACCGACAGCGCGCGGCCCAGCGGGGTTTCGGACCGGGTGCCGTAACGGGCATTCGGGTCGGTGCCCACCAGCGCCTCTTGCAACCGGGCCAGATCGCCCGTCGCGATGGCGTCGAACAGCGCCTGTCCCGGCTCGGGCAGCACCTCGAACCGCGCCTCGGGAGTGCGCATCGCGGCCAGCAGGACCGCGCTCTGGCGCCGCAGCGCCTCGGACAGGTCCTGGGCGCGGTGGGTATCGCCCAGGCTCTCGGCCTCGGCATGGGCGGCCCTCAGTCGCGCGTTCCGTTCGCGGAAAGCCGCGCTTCCGGCAAGCCGCGAGCGCTGCGCCGAAATCTCGCGGACGATTTCCGGCCGCAGCCATCCGTCGGCCAAGGCCCTGGACCGCAACTCGTCCGCAATGGCCTCAAAACTGTCAATATCTGCCGTCCCGGCGGCTTCGGAGAGCTGCTCGAGGTACTCGTCAAGATCCAAACCCATTTCCACACACCAAAAAACAAAGGGAGTCTGCCCCCAGTGCTCGGGATAGTTGTGGAATGGGGCGATTTTTCTGATGAGATGAGACGAATTTTAGGCAACTCGTCCCAAAATCAGACCTGAGCAAGGAGTCCCTTCTGCGTTGCGAGGTCCTTCATCCGCTTCTGAAGCTTCTCGAAAGCCCGGACCTCTATCTGCCGGATCCGTTCGCGGCTGACATTGTAGACCGATGACAGATCCTCCAGCGTCACCGGCTGGTCCTGCAGGCGGCGCTGCATCAGGATGTCCTTCTCGCGGTCGCTCAGCACGTCCATCGCCTCGGCCAGAAGCGCGCGGCGGCTTTCCATCTCGTCCTTCTCGGCATAGGCCTCGGCCTGGTTGGCGTCCTCGTCCTCCAGCCATTCCTGCCATTCGGTGGTGGTGTCGCCGTCGCCGCCGACCATCGCGTTCAGCGAGGCATCGCCCCCCGACAGGCGGCGGTTCATGGCGATGACCTCGTCCTCGGTCACGTTCAGGTCATGGGCGATGCGCTGCACGTTCTCGGGGCGCAGGTCGCCGTCTTCCAGCGCGCCGATACGGGCCTTCGCCTTGCGCAGGTTGAAGAAAAGTTTCTTCTGCGCCGAGGTGGTCCCGAGCTTCACGAGGCTCCAGGACCGCAGGATATATTCCTGGATCGCGGCGCGGATCCACCACATCGCATAGGTCGCCAGCCGGAAGCCCTTTTCCGGGTCGAACCGCTTGACCGCCTGCATCAGGCCGACATTGGCCTCGGAAATCACCTCGGCCTGCGGGAGCCCGTAGCCGCGATAGCCCATGGCGATCTTGGCGGCGAGCCGCAGATGCGACGTCACCAGCCGGTGCGCGGCATCGGTGTCGTGATGGTCCACCCAGCTTTTGGCCAGCATGTATTCTTCTTCCGGCTCGAGCAGCGGAAACTTGCGGATCTCCTGCAGGTACCGGTTCAGCCCCTGTTCCGGAGACGGGGCGGGAAGGTTGGCATAGTTGCTCATGCGGGTCCCTGTTGCTCCTGCGTCACTTGTTAGGCAGGTAATGATCGAACCGGTCGGTTCAAGCTCTGCCCTGTCCCTTCATCGCACGGACCATGTGCGGTGTTCCCTCGAAAAAGGGTGAATGCGGCAAACGCTCACGAAGGCGTGCTTTGTTGTGTCACCCCCCCGAGGCGGCGGACAAGGTCCTCCATGTCGGCGGGCAGCGGCGCGGCAAAGCGCAGGGTCTCGCCGGTTTCGGGATGCACGAAGCCCAGCGTCGCGGCATGCAGCGCCTGACGCGGAAAGGCGGCGGCCGCGGCGGCGGCCTGAGGCCCCAGCGCCTTTTCCGAAAGCCGTCGCCGCCCGCCATAGACCGGATCGCCGATCAGCGCGTGGCCGACATGGGCCATGTGCACCCGGATCTGATGGGTGCGGCCGGTTTCCAGCCAGCAGGCGACCAGCGCCGCCGCGGGCGGCGTGCCGAAGGGTTCGACCACCTTCACCCGCGTCACCGCGTGCCGCCCGCCCGCCGCCAGCACCGCCTGACGCTGCCGGTCGGTGCGGTGCCGCCCGATCCGGGTCGCGATCCGCAGCACGCCGCCCGTCTCGAAGCTGGCCCCGGCCAGCCCGTTCAGCCGCGGGTCGGCGGCATCGGGAACGCCATGCACCAGCGCGGTATACTGGCGTTCGACCGTATGGGCGGCGAATTGCGCTGCCAGCCCCGCATGGGCCTTGTCGGTCTTGGCCGCCACCAGAAGCCCGCTTGTGTCCTTGTCGATCCGGTGCACGATGCCCGGCCGCCGCTCGCCTCCGATGCCCGCAAGACTGTCGCCGCAATGGGCGAGCAGGGCGTTGACCAGCGTGCCCGACGGGCTTCCGGGCGCCGGATGCACCACAAGCCCCGCAGGCTTGTCGACCACGATCAGGGCGTCGTCCTCGTAGACCACGCTCAGCGGGATGTCCTCGGGCGCGGTGCGAATTTCGGCCGGCTCGGCCAGCTCGATCTCGATCGTCTGACCCTCGGCCACCTTCGCCCGGGCATCGGTCAGCGCCGTGCCGTTCCGCCATACCGCGCCGGCCGCGATCAGCTTGGCCAGGCGCGAGCGGGTCAGCCCGGCCTCCTCTGGCACATCGCGGGCAAGCGCCTTATCAAGGCGGCCGGGCGGGGCCGGTCCGATCAGGACGGCAAGGCGGCGAGGCGAGGAGAGCGGCGAGGACATGGACGACAAACCCGAACCGGAGGCGCTGCCCCCCGATCT
Source organism: Rhodovulum viride (assembly GCF_003265965.1). Lineage (NCBI taxonomy): Bacteria > Pseudomonadati > Pseudomonadota > Alphaproteobacteria > Rhodobacterales > Paracoccaceae > Rhodovulum > Rhodovulum viride. Next base: position 96,754 of record NZ_MUAV01000007.1, read on the forward strand.
GAAACTGCTGCGGATGCTGGTCACCCTGTTGATGGTGACGATGATTGCGGGCTTTCTACTGATCGTCGCGCTCTTTGTCATCCGCATGCCGGGGCAGGGCGGCGCGCTGCCGCTGCCGGAGGCGCTGACCCTGCCCGACGGCGCCGCGGCCGCGGCGGTGACGCGCGGCCGCGACTGGGTGGCGGTGGTCACCGAAGACGACCGCATCCTGATCTATGACGCCGCGACCGGCGCGCTGCGCCAGACCGTCGAGATCCGCCACTGAGCCGGACGCGGCGCGCCTTGGTGTCTATTGTACCCGCTTCCAGCGGCCGCCGTCGCGGCAGATGCCGATGACGCAGCCCGAGACCGACAGGAACTCGCCCTCCAGCGCCATCTTGGAATTGTAGGTCTTGTCGCGATCGGGCGCCCAGACCTTGCCCTGGCCATAGCGGCCGTCGCCCTGGGGTTTCATGTCCCAGACGATCTGCCGCCCGATCGTATCGGTTTCGATCTGGCGGCCCTGGCGATCATAGGCCCGGATCAGCGTGCCGCACAGCGCGGCGCCGCAGGGCGCGATCCGGATATGCCCGAAATGGCCGTTATCGTCGAGCGGGGTCTGCCAGACCCCCTCGACCGGGTCGGCATGGGCGGCGGTGGCGGCCAGCGTCAGGGCCGCGATCAGAACGGTGATGCGCATCGTGCTCCTCCCAAAGCATGCGGGCAAAGTCTGGCGTGGCAGCCTCCGTCGGGCAAGGGTGACGTGAGGCGAGCCCGCCCTTTTGGCGCGCGCTCGGTCCCGTTGCATTCCGGGGCCGTTCCTGCGACAGAACCCCGACTCGGACCCGGAAGGACAACGCCCATGATCCTCTATCCCGCCATCGACCTTAAGGACGGCCAATGCGTGCGGTTGCTGAGGGGCGACATGGACAAGGCGACCGTCTTCGGCGAGGACCCGGCGGCGCAGGCGCTCGCCTTCCAGAAGGCGGGGTGCGACTGGCTGCACCTGGTCGATCTGAACGGCGCCTTCGCGGGCGCGCCGGTCAATGCCGCGGCCGTCGAGGCGATCCTGGCCGCGACCGAGGTGCCGGCCCAGCTGGGCGGCGGCATCCGCGACATGGCGACCATCGAGATGTGGCTGGGCAAGGGATTGGCCCGGGTGATCCTCGGAACCGTGGCGGTCGAGAACCCCGATCTGGTGCGCGAGGCGGCCCGCGCCTTCCCGGGCCGGATCGCTGTCGGCATCGACGCCCGCAAGGGGCGGGTCGCGACCAAGGGCTGGGCCGAGGAAACCGACGTGATGGCGACCGATCTGGCGAAATCCTTCGAGGATGCCGGGGTTTCGGCGATCATCTATACCGATATCGACCGCGACGGCGCGATGGCGGGCCCGAACGTGGCCGCGACCGAGGCGCTGGCCCGCGCCGTCTCGATCCCGGTGATCGCTTCGGGCGGCGTGTCGTCGCTGGCCGATCTGACGGCGCTTCGGGCCACCGGCGCGATAGCGGGCGCGATTTCGGGGCGCGCGCTTTACGACGGCGCCATCGATCTGGCCGAGGCCCTCGCGCTTCTGAAGGACTGAGGCCCGGACGAACCGGTCCGTGTCATGAGACTCTGAATACCTGAGTGACCGGAAGGTCCTGGAGTATTGAGATGAGATCCTTCGACTCGGCCACGACGGCCGATCTCGCCAAGCCGGTTCCCGTCATGCGGAGATCCTCGTGTGGATCCAGGCGCGCCACCGCGCCACCGGGGCGGCGGCCGAGGTGGAATCTCCACGCTGCCCCAGACCGAAACCCTCTCGATCGGCGGGCGGACGCGCACCTATTACGGCGCCGGCACGATGGTCTGACTGCCGCAGCTGACGCTGAGCCTGATCAAGGCCTCGCCCGCGCTGCGTCAGGCAATCTCGGTCTGCGATGCCCGGCACGCCCCGGTCGAAATTCACCGTGCCCTTTGCGACCCGGCGACCGGCGCGCTGATCGCGGAACCGCATGTCGTCTTCACCGGCGGCCTCGACAAACTCGACGGACGCGCGGCGGCGGTGGGAGGAGGGCGAGCTGCCCGCCAAGCTGGTGCCTTTTTCGCAAAGGCTGACCCGCACTTTGCCCGCGCGCTGGAGCTACGAGGTCATCAAGGCCGCCAACGGCGACGGGTTCTGCCGGTATGCCGTGGTGTCGGCGGAAACGAACTTCGTCCGGGAGAACAAAACGCAGAAGTCCAGTTCCGGGGGGCACCTGGCGGGATCCGGGTGCGGACGGGAGGCTGGGCATCGATATTTTCCGCCATCCGGACTGGCAACGGCGCCTGATCGGCTATCTCGAGTCGCGCGCTTCAACGCCCTTTGAATACGGCATCCACGATTGTGCGGCCTTCGCGCACGGGGCGGCCGAGGCGATGACCGGCACGGCGCTTGCGCCGGACCGGTTCGGGTATCGCACCCATTCCGGGGGGCTGCGCGTGGCACGGCGGGCCGGGTTAGCGGATGCCGCGGGCTGGCTCGATGCGCATCTGCCATCTTGCCCGCACAGCATGGCGCGCCAGGGCGACCTGGTGCTGGTCGCTGGCGACGAGGGCCCGACGCTGTCCGTCTGCCAGGGCCCCTATGTCTATGTGCCGATGGCGATCGAGTGGGGGACCCTGCCGCTGACGACCGGCCTGCGCGCCTGGAGGATAGGCTGATGCCTCAGGCGGGTCTTGCCATCGCCGGAGCCTGGTCGGCGTTCACCGCGACGGCCGCCGGTTCGTTCCTGACGACCACGTTCCTCGGTCGCCTGCTTGTCAGTGTCGCCGTCAGCGCGCTGATGCGCGCGACCATGCAGAAGCCGAAGTTGAAGGACCCGGGCATATCCGCGAAGGTCACGCAAGCCGGCGCGGACAACCCGCTGAACATCCCGCTTGGCACCTATGTTCCGGACGGCACGCGCATCGCACCGCCCATGACCTGGGGCGGATCGAACCAGTACGCGACCTTCGTGATCGCGCTGTCGGCGGTGCCCGGGTGCCAGCTGCGCCGGTTCGCACTGGATGGCGAATGGGTCGACCTGGATTTCGACCATCCGCACCCGCTGGTGGGCTATCCGGTCCAGGGCAGGCACCAGGGGAAAGCATGGGTCAAGTATTACGACGGTACCCAGGCCACGGCGGATGCGTACCTGTTGGAAAAGTACGGCGGCCATCCGGACTATCCCTGGTCGGCCGACATGGTGGGCGAAGGTATCTGCTATGCGATTGTCACCCTGCAATACGACCGCCAGCTGTTTCCGAGCCCGGAACCCCGGATGCTGTTCGAGCTGTCCGGGATCCCGCTTTACGACCCGCGGAAGGACGCATCGGTCGGCGGCGCTGGCGCCCATCGCTGGGATCCGCGATCGACCTGGGAACCCAGCGATAACCTGATCACGCAGGCCTACAACATCGCGCGCGGAATCGCGCTTTGCACAGGCGATATCTGGGGCGGCGACTATCCCGCCTGGGCGTTGCCGCTCACCCACTGGTTTGCGGCGATGAACGCCGGCGATGCCGATGACGGAACGGGCGTCGCGATGTACCGCGGCGGGTACAGCGCGACAGTCGACGGCAAGCCGAAAGACGTGATGGAGGAGCTGTTCAAGGGCGCGGCCGCCGATGTGACCGAAACGGCCGGCCAGCTGCTGGTGCGGGTGGGCGGACCCGCGCTGCCGGTGTTGTTCGTCACCGATGACGACTGGCTTATCAGCCGGGAGCGGACCGAGACGCCGTTCCCGTCCGTGACCGAGACGTTCAATGGCGCGCGGGCCAAGTATCCGGAGCCCGCGAGCCTCTACAGCCCCGAGGACGCGCCCGCGCGGATCGTTCCGGAATACGAGGCCGAGGATGGCGGGCAGCGCCAGCTGGCCGATCTGCAATACCCGGCCGTGCCCTATGTCGACCAGGTGCAGCGCCTGATGTACGCCCTGGTCGAGGACAATCGCCGGTTCATCCGCCACGGCGGCACGCTGCAGGGGGCGGCCGCGCTGCTGGACCCGATGGATTGCATCGCCTGGACCTCGGCCGAATACGGCTACACCGCCAAGGTGTTCGAAATCGCCGGGCTGACCGAGGACCTGCGCGGATGCCGCGCGGCCGTGTCGCTGCTTGAACGGGACCCGGACGACTGGATCGTTCCGCCGGAAGCCATCCTGCCGTCGACCCCGGTGTCGCCATCCGCGACGCCGCCCGCGCCCCAGACGGTCCCGGGGCTGCAGGTTGCGGGCATTGCCCTGAAGGATGCGCTGGGGAGGGACCGGTGGGCGGCGATCGCAATCACCTGGGACCCCGCGGATCTGGCCGATGGCGACGGCATCCGGTGGCGGGTGCGCCTGGCGCCCGGCGGCGCAATCCCGGCCCAGGGCGAAAGCTATGATGCGCCTGCGGGCCGCATCGTCGTGTCGGAAGGGATCGTCGGCGCGACCGCATACGAGGTGCAGGCCGAAATCGTCGTTGACCGGCCGACCCAGGCCTCGAGCTGGCTCAGCATCACGACCCCGGACGTTCGCCTGTCGGTCGAGGATCTGGACGACGAGGCGCAGCTGGTCATTGCGGCGGGGACCGACGCGCTTGCGGACATCGCCGCGCTCAGGGACGGCTGGAGCGGGACGCTGGGCGAATACGCGGACGCCCTGACCCTGGCCGACATGTCCAATCTCGGCGCCGATATCGACACGGTCTACGTGACCGATGCCAACTTCGCGGCCGCGACCACCGCGCTGCAGGCACGGCTGGAAACGACGCCCAGCCTGTTGTCCGTCGGGAACTTCGTCTACGGAATCGGTCGGTGGACCGCCCCTGCCACGGTGCTGGACGCGGGCGCCTATGCCCGGAGCATCGGGATTTCCAAGCTGTTGCGGCTGACCGACCGCAGCACATTCGACGGCCCGATGCGGTCCGACCCTGCGATCGCGGGTCGAAAGCTGCGGTGGAGGGGCCGGGCTTCGAACGGGCCGCAAGGCACTGTCGACCACCTGGTCGACTGGGCCAACTCTCGTGCTGATCGACGTGACCGCAGTCAAGGAAGTGCAGGCCAGCGTGGACACCCTGGCGCTGACCAAGGTCGATGCGGACGGGGCGCGGGCCGTGGTGACCAGCGAGATCTCGGCGCAGTTCGCGGATCTCGAGGCGCTGGCCTCGGCCACGTCTTATGCCACCGCGACGGCCGAGGGAATCGCGGCGGGGTTCGTGTTCACGCTCAATGGCGCGAACGTCGCCCAGCTGGTCAGCGTCGCGAGCGGCACCGAAGGTCCACCGGTATCGGTCTTCGTGCTCGATACCATGACGGTCCAGTCCGGGAACGACGTGCCAGGCGTGTCGGGGTATCGCCTGGGCCAGGATGGCACGCTCGAGATCCAGAGCCTGATCGAGAGGGATGCGCTGAAGGACGGCGCGATCACCGACAGTTTCGAGGTCGTGGCGATGGCGGTCCAGTCGACGTCTTACGACGGCGATTTCCTCCTGACCGAGATGTTCATTCCCGAGGCGGCGATTGCGGCCGTGCCCGGGCAGCTCTTCGCATTCAGTGTTGTGCTAGAAGCCAGTTATGGTGGCGTGCCAAACGGCACAGACTACGCACAGAACTACATCTATGTGCGGTACCAGTTGTCCAGCTGGGCCAACAGTTCGCGCTGGGAAACGGTCAAGTCCTGGAACCTTGAAGACGACGTTGGCGTCAACCTGAACTACCGCTCAATCGGGGTCGCGGGCTTCGTGCCGGTCTACTGTAGGGGGGTCCGGCTGCAGCTTCGGTGGGCCAAGCAGGAGGACGCCGCCCGCGCGCGCATCTATGTGCGGAACATAATCCTCTCGGCACAGGCGGTGGCAGTTCCATGACCTATCGGTGGGCATTGGTCGACGCGTCGGGATACGTCCTGTCGGCGGGCTCCGCGCCTCAGGCAGCTGCGGTGCCGGAGGGCGCGGTGGCGCTGCCGCCGGAGGTGGCGCCGCGCACGGCACATCTCTTTCGGAAGAGCGGCGACGCCTGGCTTGCGCGGCCGCCTGAGGATTTCCCGCCAGACCCTTCGCCGGGACCGGAACCGGCGGGCGCGGCACTGGCGTCGGCCCGGCGCCGAGCCATCGCCGAGATTACCGATGTGACCTCGGCTTTGCGGCGGCGCTACATCACGGCCGCAGATGGACAGGACATGCTGTACCAGGCGAAGCGCGATGAAGCCGTGGCCTATCTCGCGCTCGATCCGGAACCGGCCACGCTCACGCTTTTCCCGCTTCTCGCGGCCGAGGTCGGTATTACGGCGTCCACGCCTTACGAGTTGGCCCAGCTCTGGGTGAACATGCAGGCGATTTGGCTCGCCGCGGCCGCACAGATCGAGCCGATCCGGCTGACGGCCGTCTACACCGTCGAAACTGCCGCGACCGAGGGCGAGATCGCCACGGCGCTCGCGACATTCCGGGCGGCGATTGGGGGGCTTGGGTAGACACCCGCAGGGGCCTGCGGGCGGTCTGGCCCACGACGTAACGGCACTTTGAAGCGACGTTTATGACCGGTCAAGCGCGCATTCGGAGGCCCCATGCTGACGCCCCTCACCCTCGCGGCCGCATGGTCGCCCGCAGCCCAGTTCAGTGTCGCGGAAGACACCGACGTCCTGCTGTCCAACCCGTCGCCGTATTTCCGCCTGGTCTGGACGGTCACGACCTCGACCGACGCGCCGGCCGTCGGCGTCGACTAGGCCAACCCGCTCCTGCCGAGTTCGGGAATGCCGATGACGCTTTACGCGGGCGAGACCTTGCACCTGGCCGGCACGGCCGGAGCACCCGCCGGCGTGGAGCACTGAGATGCCACGCATCGGCGGCGGGCGGTGGGCGGGGCCCGGCGGTGGTCGGCGCCTGATCGTCGGTACCGGACCTGTGCTGGGCGCGCTGGCCGACGGCGACACGCTCGGGCTGGCCGTGACCTGGGGAACCTACTTGTCGACCATCGGCGGCACGCTCGCGACCGCGCGGGAAATGCGGCTCGGCGCGGGCGATTGGGCCAGCTATGACGGCGATGTCGAGGTGTCGGCCGGCGAGGATTGGCAGATCCGGGAGACCGTCAGCTTGTCCGGATTGACGCTCAGCCGCACATTCCTGTCCGGCGTGTCGGCGGTGGTGGCCCTGGAACCGGCGTGGTCGGCCCCCATCGCCGGAAATGGTCTCCCTGACCTCACGCTCTATATCGGCGGCGATCCTGTCGTGATCGACGTTAGTTCGGATTTCGATCTCGGGAACCCAACGGCCAGCCTCGCGCCGGTCGGGACGCTTCCCGCGTGGGCTTCATGGTCATCGCCCAACGTGACGCTCGATCCTGGCGAGGTCAGCGATGCGACTTCGGCGACACTGGTGTTCCGCGCAACGAACGTGATCGACACGGCCGACACGGGGTTCCAAGTCGCAATCATCTCTCCCTACGCCGCGCCGACCTATACCGTCTCCCTTGGGGCGATCGTCGAGGGCCAGACGGTCGGCGCTCCGGGGAGCGGCGCGAACGTCCAACCGACGCTCTCAGGGGGCGCTGGCGTTCCAGCGGCCGCCCTGACATGGAGCGCCACAGTGGACGGCTCCCCCGCGTCGCTGCCGATCACGGCCGTCGCGGGTACCGATATCGTGCTGACCGCCAGCGACGCGAGCCACCCCACCGGGGCGTTCAGCGCGTCGTCGAGCCCCGTCACTGTCTCTGCCGCGGCGACCCTTTCGATCGACACCGCGCCGACGCTTTCCAGCGTTGCGCCGGTCGAAGGGAACACCATCGCGGCGACGCCGGGCACGGTCAGCGGCGGCGAGTCGACGCGCACATGGCGCTGGTACTCCGGCGCGACCCTGCTGCAAGAGGGGCCGAGCGCTGCCTATACCATCACAGCGACGTCTGTAGGCGGAACCATCTTCGCCCAACAGGTTGAGATCCCGCTTGGATCAGGTAGCCCGGTCACGCGCGACAGTGCCCCGTCCGGGACCGTTGTGCCGCTGGTTTTTTCGATCCTAGACAACGACAACGGCACCGCCGCGATTACGTTTACCGAGGGCGCGGAATCGCGGGTCTTTTACGAAATCCCGGACGGCCCCTGTCAGGGCACATATGACCTGGACCTGGGTGTGCTGCAGACCCTTCCGGTCTGCATCGCAACGCCGGCTCTGACCGGCACGGCGACCGTGGGCGAACTGCTTACATCGGTCGCATTCTACTGGGTCTATAACCCCGACCTCGGCGATCTGGTCGTCGAGGACGGATGGGAGACAGGCGGCGAGGTGATCGCCGATGCTTCCGGACTGACCCATTTGGTAGGCGAGGCGGAGGCAGGGCTGGCCACCGGCCGCACCGAGACCGGAACCCAGGCGGGGGCGTCCGGCCCTGTGATTGTGCGGGGGCCGACACGGCAAATTGCATCCGGATCGGTGCAGCCGGTCATTTCCGACTTGGCTATCGTCCGCACCGGGTACAGCGAGCTTCGGATATCCGCCGACGTGACGAATGTGGGGGACGGTGCCCTGCATGTCGTCGCGGGCGATCTGCTGTCGCCGAATGCACGGCAAATCTCTCAGGGTCTGACAGGCGAAGGCGAGCCTGCATTTCGGGTTGGATCCACCCCGATCACCGCGCCTGGTGTCGTGGCCGTCGCCGTCAGCGCGTTCAGCGAGGGCCCCGAGATTATCGAGGTCGCGGTGGCCCAGATCTCGATCAGCGACGATCCCTCGAATGTCCTGTCCGGAGTGACCAGCTTTCCGCCGCCGACCGCCACTGGCGGGTCGGTCATTATCGCCGGACCGATCTTTGATCCCGCCGACTGGATCATAGGCGCCATCGGCGGCGGCCACATTAGATTCACAGGAGCCTGAGAATGGTTGGCGAAGTCTATGTTCTTTCGGCGCCCGCAGGCGCAATCCCCGACGTCCCGAACGATGGGGCGCTCGTGCAGATCCCCGGGACAGACATGTATCTGCGTCGGGTGACCCCCGGCGAACTGCCGTCCATCGCGCCACCGGCCGGGCTGCACGACCTGTTCGCCATGCGCCGGATCGCCGATGGCGTCAGCCGCACGGCCGGGTTCGACCCTGCGGCGGCGCTGCAGTGGCACGACGCCTCGGACGTGCCGACGATTTCCCACGTCGGCGGTGCGGTAAGCGCGATTGCCAACAAGATCTCCGGAGGTCTCGCCCTCACCGGCAGCGGGACCACGGGGGTGGGTGCCAGCAATGTGAACGGGCTGAATACCATCGTCATGGACAGGGCCCAGTCAAACTCCTTGGAGACATCGGGTGCCCTGCTACCGGCGGCCGGAAACTGGCTTTGGACGCTGGTCGTCGGGATCGGCGCGGTGGGTCATATCAACAGCGGGCTCGTCTATGGGACCGGCGGCGACGTGGGGCTGTACATCACCGCGAACCACGCTTCGCAGTTCAATGGAAAATTCAACATCGGCGGGGTGGCTGGGGCGTTTGCAAACCCGCCCTATGCCGGATTGCACGTCGTTCAGATCGCGGCCGATCTGACCGGCGCCGCGCCGGACCCCGGAACGGCGAAGGTTTTTGTCGACAATGTCGAGGTCACCACCATCAGCTACGAAGCCGCGGTCAACGCGGTGACCTGGTCGCTGTTCCGGTATGGATCGCAGTATCTGGGCGGCCAGTTCTGCGAAAGCATCATCAGCGCGGATCCCGCTGAGCAGGTCGCCGCTCACGACTTCGTCGCAACCAAATGGGGGCTTGCGGCATGAGCCGGTTCGAAATCAGGGGACCGGTCGCCGGCGCCACCGTCAACGCCCGTATCCGGCACCCCGATACGGGCAATGTCCTCGTGGAAATGGCGCGCGGCGCCTGGGGCGTCACTGAAGCCGACCCGCCGACCGAGGTCGGTGCCACTCTGGCTGTCGACATCGACTACGGGGTCATCGGGCGTATTCCGATTGCGATGTTCGGCGACAATGCCACCGGCATTCTTTCGGTAGTGACCCGGCCGGACCCGGATACGGCGCATGTCTCGCTCGCGCCTGGCGGAGACGAGGTCTACGTCAGCACGGTCGACCGCCCGGAGATCCGACGCGATGCCGTGCGGTCGACAGACGATGACGAAGACGCTCCGGATGGTGGCGAGTTCGTGCTTTATGCTGGACCGGAGTTCGACGACGACGGCTGGGACGCGTTGACAACAATGTGCAATTACCGTGTCCAGCGGGCACCGGGGCACGCTTTTGCGTTCCAGGTGCTGGTCGGTGTCACCGATGGCGACCCGGTGCTCTGCGAGATCACTGTCGTGCCGAAGGCGGGCAAGGCACTTTCCGGGTGGTCTGTTGGACGCGGCATGAAACTGGCGGTCGACGCGAACGGCGATACCGTCTTCGAGCCGGCCGAAGAACATATCGACCTCTATGTGTCTCTCTCCGAGGCTGCCTACACATGGCTGACATCGTCGCCGAGGCTTCGGCCGTGGTGGAGGACATTCATAGCGGAAAGGTCGACGACTTCATCGCCATGCAGGTCCGCGACGGTGGAGTGATCTACGGCGACACGGTTCCTCCCGATCACGTCACATATTACGGGTCTCCTTCGAAGCCGATCCATCCGGAATGGGTCCGAGGGATCGTCAGCACCTTGCTGAGCTCACACGGCTTCGGATCTGTCCACCTCTTCTACGAGAGGGGGTATAACTACAATGATGGTCTAAGCGAGGTGTTGGCGGTCTACCCCTGTCGGCAGAGCATCCTGCATCCGAACCTGATTGGCGCCTGGGGCACGGGCGCAGACCCGATCATGCACAACATGAATTTCAACATGGAGGGCGGTGCCAAGAAACACGGGGTCGCCTTCCGGGATCTCGAATTTCCGATCTCGACAGGAATTTCCGGCGACGGACTTTCCAACGTCATCATCGAACGCTGCAATGTGCGGGGGGCGATCTACTTCCGAAAGATGGACACGAAGGGCCGCGGTGCGCGCGTCACTATTCGCAAAAGCAAGCTCGTCCAGGCATTCGATACAAACGGCGGGTTGGACTCGGCCAATCCGGATTTTTGGCGGGGCGATCATCGCCCGAGCTGCATCAAGCCGGGCGGGGGATCGAGCGGCACGATCATCCAGGAAAACATCATTGCCTGGGGTGGCATGGGGCCTGGGTGGCTGAACACCTACGGTCCCGACGGAATACCGAGCAAAGACGACGCCTATGGCTATCTTCCCAACAACAGCGATCCCCGGCTGGGTTTGAACGGCTACGCCCCGCCCGGCCCAAACCTGCTGACACACCCGATCTATTTCGACAGTTTCAACCGCCATATCCTGATGCGCGACAACTTCGTCTTCGGGTCGGGCGGGTCGCTGATCCAGTTGCGAGGCGGCGCGGTGATGCGCAACTGCGCATTCGCGTTTGGAAACCAGATGTGGAACGTCGGTAAAGGCGACTTCAATAACTACAACGATGCCATGTTCGAGGCGCAGACTACGGATGGGCACAGGTCTCTGTGCCAAGACGTAGTCGCTACCCATGCTGGCTATATGGACGGTCCGAACGCTGGCAACTCGATGAGCCAAGGGGTGCGCGTATCCTCGCCTCTGGTGTCATTTGACCGGGTCCTGGTGCTGCACGATCTCAACCCTAACGATCCGAATGGGGCAGCTCGGCTTGTCAGCGATTGGGATGGAGAGGTCCACGCTCGCCGCGACGGGTTCGGCTATACGGACGAGCAATTTGCGCCGGGGGCTTATCTCGCGGGCTTCAAAGGCCGCGAGCGGGATCTGCTCTCCTATTGGGGTGACCAAGTCTACAACCCGGGAGCCCTCGACCTGAGCAATGTCAACGATGCCACGATTTTCCGCTGGTACGACGCGCAGCGGGGGAACGCTCCCGACACCACGACTGACATCCTGGACATATACTGGTGGCTCCGCGATCTGCCCCCGGATGAGATCAAGTCGACGGTCGATAGTTTCATGGCATTCATGCAGGCGCCGTTCGGCATTGCCAGACGGTGGCGGACAGCGGCGGCCGCCTGTTCCTTCGTGCCTGATCTGGCCGAGGACGGTTGTCGGTGGGACAATCCCAACAACTGGGGCCGCGATCTGATCCCCGGCAGCTTCGCTGGCGATACCCTGGCGATCAACGGACACGAGGTGTTCTTCCAGGACCACACCTTAACCGTGGCCGGGCTCGATCTGGGCGCGGGTGGGCATCTGCATGCGGTGAACGGCCGCCTCGACGTCGCGGCCGCGCCGACCTGCACCGGAAGCGGTGCGATCACCGTCGACGAAACGGGTCAGGTCTGGCTGGCAGGGTACAACGGCAGCGCCCCGCTGTCCGTCCGTGTGCTGGGTGGCCGGTTCGCGAATACCGATGCTTTCGCGGGCCCGGCGGACATCGTCGTGAACAGCGCGAATGACCGGAAAGGCAGGAACGAGCCGAAGGAGACTTGCGAATTCCTCTGCGGCCACGGTGCGGCGGTCATGACGATCAAGGCGGGTCATGTCTTCGAAATCGTCGGCGGCGGCCCGCGCGTCGGGTTCGACGGGCTTGGTGGCGCAGCCGCAGGGCTTGTCGTCGAAGATGGCGGGACGCTGCGGTTTACGGCCGGCGGCGACGGTCGCGTGGCCACTCTAAGAGAGTTTCGGTCAGGCGCGAATGGCACCGCCGGGCCCGACGTGGTGTCGTCCGTCACTCTTGCCTCGGGTTCGACGCTTGAGGTCGATTGCCGGTCGATCATGGTTGCCGGGACCTACACGCTCCTCAGCGTGGACAGCCTCACAACGACCGGCGCTACCCTGACCGCGATCAACGTGCCTTCCGGGCTCTCTGCATCCTTCCCGGCCGCTTCTGGCGGCGTCCAGACCATGGTGCTGTCATGAGCAGCCTCTGGGATGACGTCCGCGAGATCGCGGCCGAGATCGGCCGCGGGTCGGACAAAGCCGAAACCATTAAGTCTCCGCTCTATCGGCGCGCCTTGGTCGACGTGGCGCACGGCGCAGTTGGAGATCTGATCTGGGCCGCCTGTGCGGCCGATGTCCGCGCTGGCCTGATCGGCTGGGCGATCTTTGTCCTGGTCCAGGTGCTGAATGTGCGGAACGGGTCATCCGGCCGCGATGTGAATGTCGACTTCGGCACGACGATGATCGGGTTCGTCGCTGGGATGACGGGTTCGAGCTGGGCGCGGGCGCTCGCCCCGTTCTGTGCGGCGCTCGCCGGGTATGCTTACCGGCGGACGTGGGGGTGATCCGCGCTCGAAACGCTTTTGGACGGTCGTTCAAGCGGCGTTCAAAGGCCGGTCGTGAGCGCATCGATTAAACACGTCCGCTCCGACATTGACTGTCACACACTCCGGATTTCAGTGTCGCGCTACAGTCGCGCTACGGACCGGCCCCGCGCCCGAATGCCCGGGCGCGCGTGTGGCCCTGTCAGGCCCTCATGCCTTCCCCAACATATAGCGCGCGATTTGGCCCCTACCCAAATCCTAGAGGCTCCCCTATAGTGCCTGTGGATAAGTTCACGCCGTGCCCGAGAGAGAGCCCATGCGCTGCCCGTTCTGCGGAAACATCGACACACAGGTGAAGGATTCCCGGCCCGCCGAGGATCATGTCGCGATCCGTCGGCGGCGCTTCTGTCCGGCCTGCGGCGGGCGCTTTACGACCTATGAACGAGTGCAGCTCCGCGATCTGGTGGTGATCAAGTCCAGCGGCCGGCGCGAGGATTTCGACCGCGACAAGCTGGAACGCTCGATCCGCATCGCGCTGCAGAAACGTTCGGTCGATCCGGAACGCATCGACCAGATGATCTCGGGGATCGTGCGGCGGCTGGAAAGCATGGGCGAGACCGACATCCAGTCGAAGGTGATCGGCGAGATCGTGATGGAGGCGCTGGCCCGGATCGACACCGTGGCCTATGTGCGTTTCGCGAGCGTCTACAAGAACTTCCAGGAAGCGGGCGATTTCGACAAGTTCGTGAGCGAGCTGAGGCCCTCCGCCCCGGCCGAAGAGTGACCGTCGGACAGGACGCGCGGTTCATGGCGCTGGCACTGGGCCTTGGCGCGCGCGGCAAGGGGCGGACCTGGCCGAACCCGGCGGTGGGCTGCGTGATCGTGCGCGAGGGCCGGATCGTCGGGCGCGGCTGGACGGCGCCGGGCGGGCGGCCCCATGCCGAACCGCAGGCGCTGGCCCAGGCCGGGACGCTGGCCAGGGGGGCGACCGCCTATGTCTCGCTCGAACCCTGTTCGCATTACGGCAGGACCCCGCCCTGTGCCGAGGCCCTGATCCGGGCCGGGCTGGGGCGGGTCGTGACCGCGCTCGAGGACCCCGACCCTCGGGTCGCGGGGCGCGGCCATGCGATGCTGCGCGCGGCCGGGATCGCGGTCGAGACGGGCGTGCTGGCCGAGGCCGCGGCGCGGGCCCATCGCGGTTTCCTGCTGAGCCGCCGCGAGGGGCGGCCGATGCTCACGCTGAAGCTTGCCACCTCCTTTGACGGACGGATCGCCACCGGCTCGGGCGAAAGCCGCTGGATCACCGGCCCCGAGGCACGCCGCCATGTCCATGCGCTGCGCGCGGGCCATGACGCGGTGATGGTGGGCGGCGGCACCGCCCGGGCCGACGACCCGGCGCTGACCGTGCGCGGGCTCGGGATCGCCCATCAGCCGGTCCGGGTGGTCTGCGCGGCCGGGCTCGATCTGCCCGAAACCGGACAGCTGGCGGCCAGCGCCCGCGCGGTCCCGCTCTGGCTGTGCCACGGCCCCGATGCCGACCCGGCGCGCCGCGCCGCCTGGGAGGCGCGCGGCGCCCGCTGCATCGGAATCGCGACCGGCCCCGATGGGCGGCTCGACCCGGGGGCACTGCTTGCGGCGCTCGGGACAGCGGGCCTGACCCGGGTCTTCTGCGAGGGCGGCGGCGCGCTGGCCGCCGCGCTGCTCGGTGCCGACCTGGTCGATGAGCTGATCGGCTTTACCGCCGGGCTCGCGCTTGGCGCCGAGGGGCGCCCGGCGGTCGGACCGATGGCGCTGGCGCATCTTGCCGACGCGCCGCGCTTTGCGCTGGCCGAGACGCGCCCGCTTGGCCCCGATCTCCTCCATGTCTGGACCCGGCTCTGAACGCGTCTTCTTCTTGGCGAAAATACCCCCGCGGAGCGCGCGGCCGAAGGCCGCTACCGGCGCCAGAGCCAGGCCTGCCCGGCCAGCGCCCCCTGCACCCGCGCCAATGCCCGCAACCGCGCACCGCGCCGCGGCGCCTGTCCGGCGGCCAGCCGCTCGGCCGCGATCTCGGCGGGGCAGGGGCGGCCCGTGACCGGGTCGAGATAGCGCGGATAGGCGATCAGCGCGGCATGGGCCAGCGCCAGCAGGTCGGGCCGCGCCCGGCGGCGCGCGGGCGGCGCGGCCAGATCGCGGGTGAGGCCCCAGCCGGCATAGAAGGGCAGCCCCAGGCAGGTGACCGGCACCCCGCGCAGCAGCGCCTCGAAGCCCAGCCCCGAGCACAGCGTCCAGACCTCGTCGACCGCGGCCAGCGCCGCCGCCGGATCGACGGCCCCGGGCAGCACCAGATCGGCATGCGCCCGCGCCGCGGCGGGGGCGAGCGCGCCGGGGCGCAGCCCGGCCGCGACATCGGGATGCGGCGCATAGATCAGCACGGCCCCGGGGTTTTCGGCGCGGCAGCGGGCCAGCAGGGCGATGTTATCGCGCTCGGCCGGACAGCCGAAGCGGATCGAGGCATCGTCCTCGACCTGTCCTGGCACCAGGATACGGTGCCCGTGGGGAAGGGCGGGCAGCGCGCACCCGCCGGAATTGTATTTCGACAGCCCGGATGCGATGAGCAATGCCACCAGCCGCGCGGTACGCGCCGCCTCCACCGGGTCCAGACCGGGCCGCCCGGCGATCAGCCGCTCGATCCTGCTTTCCTGGCCCGGGTCGTAATGGATGCCAAGATCGTCAAGCACCAGCGACAGTGGCGGCACCAGCGCCGCGCCCAGCCCGCAGGACCGCAGGACCCCGTCCTCGACCCGCACCGTTCCGGGGGGCAGCGGCGCGCTCCCGCCTGCCCAGGCCATGGCCCGACGCCCGCTGGCGCGCGCAAGGCGCCCGGCCTCGGCCGGATCGGCGGCAAAGCGCATTGGCCGGACGGTGCCGAAGAACCGCTGCAGCGTCGGGCGTTTCCAGAGCCGCATGCCCGAGGCGACCCAGCCCGCGCGGTCCTCGCGCCAGGCCCGGGTCTCGGCCTCGAAGATCGCCAGCGCGTCCTCCAGCGGACACAGCCGGTCGTGGAACGGGTCGTACCAGCGGGGCGCGAGGATCATCGCCGCCGCGAAAAGTTGCGCCGGGCTCAGCGGCCGGGCACGCCGGGCCAACGGCCGGTCATCCTCGGTCAGGCCCCAGCCGGCATAGAAGGGCTGGCCGAAGACCCGCGGCCGGTGCCCGGCCAGGATCGCCTCGAACCCCATCTGCGACGAGACGGTATAGACCGCGACCGCGCCCTCCAGCAGCGCCCAGGGCGAAACCGGCTCGGTCAGCACCCGCACCCGGCCTTGCGCCTGCTCGGTGCCGAGATGCCCGGCGCGCAACCCCTGCGCGGCCTCGGGATGGGCCTTGATCAGCACCGGCGCGCCGGGGTTTTCCAGCTCGGCCGCGGCCAGCATCGCGGCGAAGGTGGTGGCATCGGCGCCCGAGGCGCGCACCGCCGCGTCCTCCGCCCCCTGGTCGATGACCAGCACATAGCCCGGGTCGGGCACCGGCGCCCCGGGGTCGAAACCGGTATACTTGGTCAGATGCCCGGCGCGGAGTCGCGCCATCGCGGCCCGGGCCCGCCCGATCAGGTCGGGATCGTCCAGCGGGTGGCTCGCCAGCAGGGTCTCGAGATCCGACGGCCGGGACGGGTCGAAATGGGGGCCGCCCCGGTCCAGCATCAGCCCGAGCGGCGGCCCGGCCCCGCGCGCCCGCCCGGGCAGGACCGAGCGGAGCGGCGCGTCCTCGACCCACAGCAGCCCGGCACCGCGCCTCCGGGCCAGACGCCGGCCGCGCGCGGCGGTCCGCCCCATCCCCCAGACCGCGACCAGATCGCCCGGCCCCGGCAGGCCAAGCGCGACCGGGTGGCCCGCCAGCTCGAGGATACGCCGGACCCGGGCATGGGTCAGAAACCCGGCCGAAGAGACGAAAAGCCGCCCGCGGCCAGGGGCCGGGGCGGCGGTGTCGGTCGGCGCGGGGCCGGTCATGACCCGATCAGTTTTCGACCGTGGCCGAGACGTTGCGGGCGGCACCCGCGGTGCCGGTGATCACGCTCAGCAGCTTGATCCAGCGGACATAGGGCGCTTCCGTCACATAGACCGTGTCGCCGTCGCGGATGGCGAAATCGCGGGCCAGGAACAGCCCGGCGGGCTCGGTCAGGTTCAGCACATAGGCCACGCGCTGTTCGCCGACCAGATCGTCGCGGGCCAGCACCTGACGGGCGATCTCCTCGGGCTCGTTGCGCAGCACGAAGATGCCGGTCGGGTCGGCCAGGGCCGAGCTGAGGCCGCCGACCTGGGCCAGCGCCTCGACCGCCGACATGCTCTGGGTGATGAAGCGCACGTTGCGCTGGTTGCCGGTCGCGCCAAGCGCCGTGAAATCGCGGGTGTCTTCCTCGACCAGAATCCGGTCGCCGTTGCGCAGCGCGATGTCCAGGGACGGATCGGCATAGAGATCCTCGAACCAGATCTGGCCGCGGGTCTTGCCGCGGATCACGGTGATCTGGGCGATCTCGGGCGGGATCACGATGCCGCCCGCCGAGGCCAGCATTCCCGACAGGGTGCGGTTCGGCCGTTCGATGGGGAACACGCCCTGCTTGCCGACGCCGCCCGCGACCGAAACGGTCGCGCCGTCGCCAGCGAGCCGCGTCACCATCACCTGCGGGTCGGGGGTCTGGGCGTCGAGCTTTTCGGTGATCTTCTCGCGCAGGCCCTCGGGCGTGCTGCCCGCGGCCTGGATGCGTCCGGCATAGGGAATGAAGATATAGCCCGAGCTGTCGACCTGCACCTCGTTCAGCGTGGCGGCATTGCTTTCGCGCGGCGCCAGCAGGCCGTCGTCGACGTTCTCGAACACGGTTAGGCCCAGCGTGTCGCCAGCCCGGATCGTGTCCGACCCGATCGGTGCCGCGTTCAGGAAGGAGGCCGGAAAGCCGCTGGCGGGCACCACCGCAGTGGCCCGGTTCACCCGGTCGTTCACCTCGACGATGAAGGCGTCGCCGTCGCGCAATGTGGACCCGTCGAAAATCTCGGGCTTGTTGGGGCCCGGCCGGGGCAGGCCGCAGGCGGCCGTCGCGGCGAGCAGTCCGAAAAGAACGAGGAGTCGTACCCCCCGGGCTGGCAGTCTCTTCACGTAGGTGTCCCTTGTTACCTGCCGCGGCGTTTCACTCCCGCCTTTGCGGCGACGCTAAAGAACTCTCGCCCGAAAGACCAGACGGGCGAGCGGCCCTGTCCCGCAATCGCCCGCAGGTGTTGCCGCTCGGCCTCCCCGGGTGGCGCGGCCGCCGACGGGTCGGCCGCGGCGGCTTGCCCGGCCTGCGGTGTCGAAGCCGGTGTCGAACTCGGTGTCGAACTCTGGGCCAAAGCCGGAACCGGGGCCGACAGCAGGCGCTCGACCGTGGGGCCGATCGCGTGCTCGCGGCCCTCGCGCGTGTAGTAGTCGCCCGGGATCTGGCTGGTTGCCAGCAGATAGCGGCGGAAAAGCTCGAAGGCGGCGCGGTCGGGCGGATCGGGCGCGGCGAAGAAGGCGGCCAGCGGCCGGTCCGAAACGAGCCCGGGCTTGCCGTAGACCGCCGCCCCCAGGGCGCACAGCGGCAGCCCGCGCCAGATCGCATAGGGCCCGGCGGTCGAGTTCACCGTGACCGCCCCGGTCGCCCCGGCCAGCAGCCGCGCAAGCCGGCCGCCATCCACCAGATGCACGCGATCCGCCAGCCCCGCCGCCCCGGCGATCCGTGCGATCTCGGGACCCAGCGGGATGCGCGCATCCTCGAGCGGATGCGCCTTGAACACCAGATGATGGCCGCGTGGCGCGCCCTCCGCGAAGGCGGCGATCACCTGTTCGAGGAAACCGGTCATGGTGGCGAAGGGGCCGTGATGCAGGAAATTGGCGTCATGGGCCAGCTGCAGCAGCACCACGTAGTAACGAAACCCGCCACGGCGGATCTTGCGCGTGGTCAGCATCCGGCGCGGCGCCAGCAGGGGCAGCGCGGCCAGGCGCCGAAGGTGCAGCGCGAATTCCCGGCCCACCGGCAGGCCGCGATGCGGCCGGAAGCTGCAGTAGCGGCGCGAGGGCAGCAGCACCAGCCCGTGGTAAAGCGCGCCATAGCCGATATGGGCGCGCAAGTTGCCCCAGCGGTCGCTCAGCGGTCCCGGCAGCGGCGCGCCCTCCGGCATCCCCGCCGCCATGTCCCCGAGCGACAGCCGCATCAGCGGCGAGTTGCCGTTGGCGCCATCGCGTTCGCAGGTGATCCAGGCGGGCCGCAGATAGCCCTCTTCGAAGACATGCACCGCGAGGCCGCGCGCCCGGGCCGCGGCGATCGCTGCGGCATGGCAGGGGCGGGTGTCGCCATAGACGGCAAGGTCGGTGATCGCCAGCCGGTCGAGCAGCCCGGCCAGGGTCGCGGGCCAGGCCTCGGGCGGGTCGGTGACGGCGATGTAGCTTGCGGGATCGCTCCAGAAGGCCGCATCGCCCCGGTTGAAGCCCGCGCGCCAGACCTCGGCGCCGGTGCCGCGCAGCCCCCGCGCCAGCCGGTCGAAAAAGGGGCCGTGCGGCCCTTGCAGCATCAGAAACCGGCGACCGGCGCCGCGTGCCCGTTCCATCGCCTTTTCCCCCTTGTCTTCCATCTGTGCCCGATGTGTCCGCTTCTGGAAAGCCGAACCATGCGTGCCGCTTGCCCCCCGCCGCCGCAGGCGATAGGTCAGGTCGTGACCCGCGCCGCAAGGAGCCCCAGCATGTTCACCGGCATCATCACCGATATCGGCACCATTCGCGCGCTTTCGATGAAGGGCGACCTCACCGCCCGGATCGGCTGCCGCTACGCACCCGACAGCATCGATATCGGCGCCTCGATCGCCTGCAACGGCGTCTGCCTGACCGTGACCGACCGAGGCACCGACGGCGAGGGGGGCTGGTTCGCCGTGTCGATCTCGGCCGAGACGGTGTCGAAGACCAATATCGGCGACTGGGCCGAGGGCGGCCGGATCAACCTCGAACGTGCGCTGAAGGTGGGCGACGAGCTTGGCGGGCATATCGTCTCGGGCCATGTCGACGGGGTGGCCGAGATCGTGGCCATGGCCGAGGAGGGCGACAGCACCCGCATGACCTTCCGCGCGCCCGACGCGCTGGCGAAGTTCATCGCGCCGAAAGGGTCGGTGGCGCTGAACGGCACCTCGCTGACGGTGAACGAGGTCGAGGGCGCGACGTTCGGGATCAACTTCATCCCCCATACCAAGGAGGCCACCACCTGGGGGCTGGCCCGGGTCGGGGACAAGGTGAACCTCGAGATCGACACGCTGGCGCGCTATGTCGCGCGGCTGCAGGAGTACGACGCGGCCTGAGCGCGCCCCGAACGCCATAGGGCTCCCGGGGCGTTTCCCGAGGCCCGGGCGGATGCCATCGTCCGGGCCCCTTGGCGGGGATGGGGACGCCGGGCCATCCCGGATGACGCCGGGCCGCGTTGAAGACCGCCCGGCGCGCCAACGGGGTCTTGCGCCCGCAAGGACCGGCGGCACCGTCCCCGGTCGCGGGTCCCCGCCGAAAAGACAGGCGACGGGCGGCGCGACGCCCCGAAATCTCGCTCAGGATGCGGAGTCCAACGCTGGCGACACCGCTGGCGCGTTACCCCCGCGATGTGCGGCTTGCGGATGTCGCGCCATCCGACGTGGCGCCCTGGGCGTCCCATTCGGTCCATTTCATCAAGGCGGAGGAATGCGCTCCCTGTCTCCATTCATTCTTGCCCTGTCGCTGTCCGCCCTGCCCGGATCTGCGGCCACGGTCTTTTCCGGCGCGGGCCTGACTGCGGCGGACATCCAGGATACCGTCGATGCCGTTCGCGCCGAGTTTTCCGGGCTGACCGGCTTTACGCCCACCAATGAAGACCCGGACGGGCGGCGGGAAATCAACTGGGACGGCGTGCCTGATGCCTTTGCCGACCCGAACGACTTCCCGGGCGATTTCTTGAACGGCTCGACGCCAAGCCGCGCCCGCGGGATCGAGTTTGTCGCGACCGGCAGCACCGAGGGGGTCGAGGTGTCGTCCTCCTCGGCCTCGGGGGTGCCGATCAGCCGGACGAGTATACCTTCTTCAGCCCCGAGCGGATCTTCCGGCCCGATGACGGGGTGACCTTCGACATCCTGTTCTTCGATCCCGTCGACCAGACCACGCGGGCCAACACGCGCGGTCTCTGCGCGGTCTTCACCGGTCTGGAAGACGAAGGCCAGGTCGTGCTGTCCTTCCACGACATCCATGGCGATCTGCTGGTCGAGGACTACATGCCGCCCAGCGGTGCCGCGAAGCTGTCCTTCCTGGGCGTGGTGTTCGACGATCCGCAGGTCGCCAGGGTGTCGGTCGGTACCGCGCTGCTCGATCCCGAGGACGAACCGGTGAGGGACGACTTCCTCCATGGCGAGCCGGTCCCGGTCGAGATCGCTCCGGGGCCGCTTCCGGCCGGGGTGATCTTCGGGCTGACCTCGAACGCGGGACTGGCCGCCTTCCGCCGCCGCGGGCCGGGCCCCCCCCCCGCGCCTGATCCCCTGACGAGAGGCCGGTCTCCGCCCCGGCGGTGGAGGCCGCGTCCGTGTGGGGCGGTCCGGCCGGGTCGCGGCATCCTCGGCCCGGCGACGAACGCCCAAGCCCGTAAACACCGGTTCCGGGGTCGAAACAGCGGCCCCGGGCCCTGCCGCCATCGCCCGGGGCTCGACCGTTTCGTTGCAAGGCCGTCGCGTTCTCTGCCCCGCCCGGCGGCCCCGATTTCCGGGCCGCCGGGCATGCGGGTTCTTTCCAATCTGTCCCGACCGCGCTAATAGGCGGGCTTCGGAACAGGTGGACGACATGGAAGACATCGGCGATCCCAGCTATCAGGACGCGATCTCCTCGATCGAGGAGATCATCGAGGATGCCCGCAACGGGCGCATGTTCATTCTGGTCGATCACGAGGACCGGGAGAACGAGGGCGACCTGGTGATCCCGGCGCAGATGGCCACCCCCGAGGCGATCAACTTCATGGCGACCCATGGCCGGGGCCTGATCTGCCTGACCCTGACCGGCGAGCGGGTCGATGCGCTGGGCCTGCCGCTGATGGCCTCGCAGAACTCGTCGCGGCACGAGACCGCCTTCACCACCTCGATTGAGGCGCGCGAGGGCGTGACCACCGGAATTTCCGCCCATGACCGCGCCCGCACCGTGGCGGTCGCCATCGACGCCAGCAAGGGCGCGAGCGACATCGCGACGCCCGGCCATATCTTCCCGCTGCGCGCCCGCGACGGCGGCGTGTTGGTCCGCGCGGGCCATACCGAGGCGTCGATCGACGTCTCGCGGCTGGCCGGGCTGATCCCGGCGGGCGTGATCTGCGAGATCATGAACGAGGACGGCACCATGGCGCGGCTGCCCGATCTGGTGGCCTTCGCCCAGCGGCACGGGCTGAAGATCGGCACCATCTCGGACCTGATCGCCTATCGCCGCCGCCACGACAATCTGGTGAACGAACGCGCCGTGCGCCATGTCACCTCGGCCCATGGCGGCGACTGGGTGATGCGCATCTTCACCGATGAAACCCAAGGCGCCGAACATGTGGTGCTGACCAAGGGCGACATCACCACCACCGACGCGCCGGTGCTGGTGCGGATGCACGCGCTCGACCCGCTGCAGGACGTGCTGGGCCTCGGCCCGCATCCGGCAGGCGAACTGTCCGCCGCGATGGAGATCATCGCCGAGGAGGGCCGCGGCGTCGTCGTGCTGCTGCGCGACACCACGATGAAGCTGGTGCTGGACGGCGCGGCCTCGCCGCAGACGCTTCGCCAGTACGGGCTGGGCGCGCAGATCCTGGCCGCGCTGGGTCTGCACCGGCTGGTGCTTCTGACCAATTCGCCGCTGCCCCGGGTGGTGGGGCTCGACGCCTACGGGCTCTCGATCGAGGGCACCCGGACCATCGAAAGGAAGGCTTGAGCCATGGCCGAACAGGACCCCCATCACACGCTGGCGCTTCCGGCCTTCGATAGGCCCGCGAAACTGCTGATCGTCGTTGCGCCCTTCTATCGCGACATCGCCGACAAGCTGATCGCCGGGGCGGTCGCCACGCTTGACGCCGCCGGTGTCGCGCATGAGCTGATCGAGGTGCCCGGCGCGCTCGAGATCCCGACCGCCATCGCGCTGGCCCACCGGCTGTCGAACTTCGACGGCTATGTCGCGCTGGGCTGCGTGATCCGGGGCGAAACCACCCATTACGAGACCGTCTGCAACGACAGCTCGCGCGGGCTGACGCTGCTGGGGCTGCAGGGCGCGCTGATCGGCAACGGCATCCTGACGGTCGAAAACCGCGACCAGGCGCTGCGCCGGGCCGATCCGGCCGACATGGACAAGGGCGGAGGCGCGGCGGCGGCGGCGCTGCATCTGATCGCGCTGGGCCGGCGCTGGAGCGGCGAGACCAAGGGCGTGGGCTTCCGTCCCTCGGGCGGGTTCCAGGTCGCCGAGGGGACCGACCGCACATGACCGAGCCTCGCAAACCCAACCGCAACCAGATGCGGTCCGCCGCCCGGCTTTATGCGGTCCAGGCGCTGTTCCAGATGGAACAGTCGGGGCAGGGCGTCGACACCGTCCGGCGCGAATTCGAGACCTGGCGCTTCGGGGTCGGCTACGAGGACGGCGAAGAGCTGGCCGAGGGCGATGTCGACCTGTTCCGCGCGACCCTTGAAGGCGCCGTCAGCTGGCAGGCGAAGATCGACCAGATGACCGACCGGGCGCTGGTGGCGAAATGGCCCATTGCCCGGATCGACCCGACGCTGAGGGCGCTGTTTCGCGCCGCCGGGGCCGAACTGGTCGAGGCCAAGGCGCCGCCGAAGGTCGTGATCACCGAATATGTTGACGTGGCCAAGGCGTTCTTCCCCGAAGGCCGCGAGCCCAAATTCGTCAATGCCGTGCTCGATCACATGGCCCGCGAGGCGCGCCCCGAAGCCTTCTGAGTCTGGCGTTGTGAGTCTGGCGTTCCGGGCCTGGCGTTCTGATCGCGGCATCCTGAGCGGCCGCGCCGTTTCCGATTTCCTCTGGAACCTTCGCGAATCTGCCGATTGTGCGGGGCTGCTTCGGCGGCCCCGGCGGGGGTGATACGCCCGAGTCGGCTTTGGTAACCCTCTCTTAACCGTTCCAGCCCCATGATGACGTTACGGAAACCGGCTGCCGGACGCTGCGCCGGGCCGGGCCGATCGACAGGTGCCCCAAGTTTCCTCTTGGAATCCTTCTCGGAATGGCTACCTAATTGGAGCAAGGAACGGAGACACCGATGCCCAAGCTCGTGACCCTCTACATCCGCCAGACCGCCATCGGGTTCGTCCTGTCGGGTCTTTTCGTCGGCCTTCTGATGTATTTCGACGTCGCCAATCTCTGGCACCTCGTGACCAACGTCTCGGGCGGCTGGCTTGCCGGGGCGCTTCTGTTCCTGTTCAACGGGATCGTCTTTGCCGGGGTGCAGTTCGGCATCGCGGTCATGGCGATGGCCCGGGACGACGACGCCGATAACGGACGCCGCCGCCGGGAACCGGTGCGCGGCCTGGCCGAGGTTCTGGTGCCGATCCCGGTGCCGGTGAAGGACGAGCGCAGGATGCGGCGCTGACCCGGCCTTCCCCTCGTTTCAGATGCACGACTGTAACGGCGGCCCTTCGGCCGCCTTTTTCATGCGTCGGCAACGGGATGGGACTGGCCGCGGCGCAGGCGGCCACGCGGGCCGCAGGGCCATGCGGCGGTCGAACGGGCCGCAGACGAACGGGCGCCTGACGCCCACGTGGCGGACGAATTCGTCAGGTTTCGTCAGGGCGCGGAAGGGGCGGGACCACCGCAAACGTGGAGGCATTGCAATTCCCGAGGACCTGTTACTACAGGTGGGCGCCGGGTAACCGGACCAGGATCCGGACAGAGCCAGCTCCCTCGGATTTGCTTAAGGCCACCGGAATTTGACCTCTGCACGGGAAGGGCAGACCCCGCCTCGGCGATAGATAGGATGCCGGTGCCGTGCCGACAAGGCTTGTCGAGCGGCGGCGCGTGGATCATGGTCGCGCCATGTCCGATCCCGGCCCGATCCCGCTTGCCCCCGGCCAGCTTCTGGCCCGCGGCGTCTGCCGCCACCTGCGCGATCTGGGCTTTGCCACGGTCGAGGAACTGGCGCCCGCGGCGGGGCTGCGGGTCGATGTCATGGCGCTGGGCCCGAAGGACGAGATCTGGGTGATCGAGTGCAAGTCGAGCCGCGCCGATTTCACCTCGGACCGGAAATGGACCGGGTATCTCGACTGGTGCGACCGGTTCTTCTGGGCGGTGGACGCCGATTTCCCGTCCGAGCTGCTGCCGCCGGACACCGGGCTGATCCTTGCCGATGCCTATGGCGCCGACCTGGTGCGCGAGGCTCCCGAATCCCGTCTGGCGCCGGCGCGGCGCAAGGCGCTGATCCACAGATTCGCCCGCCATGCCGCGCTGCGGCTGCAGGCGCTCCGCGATCCCGGCCTCAGCCCTTCGGCTTGGGGGCCTTGACCTTCTTCTCGGTCATGGCCCGCGCCTGAGCGGCGGCGGCGCGCAGTTCGTCCGCGATTTCCTCGGCTTCCTCGGGGTCGAAATCCATCGGGATCTCCAGCCCCTCGCCTTCGACATAGATCCGCACCATGCCAAGACTGGTCGGTCCGATCTGCAGGTTGGCGGCGAAGTCGCTTTGCTTGTCGATGCCCATGGCGCAGGTTCCCCGGGGTGATGAAGCCGCCGGGTTAGCGCGTTGGCCCGGGTCTGGCAAGGGCGGCGAGGGCAACGCGGGTCTGTCTTTCTGGGGGGCGGCTGTCCTGCGATGACGTGCCTGCGGTCGAGAACGGGTCTTGCAATCGCGTCGGGGGGGCGCTAAATCGCGCGGACAGTGCCGCCTTAGCTCAGTTGGTTAGAGCACCAGATTGTGGATCTGGGGGTCCCCCGTTCGAGCCGGGGAGGCGGTACCACTCCCCCTTCGCCAAAGAAGTCGAACAGCCCGTCACGTGTCGGATCCTCGATTCGGCAGGCCCGCGCCTTGCGTCATTCCCCGGGATTTGCCACCGCCTCCCTTGCCTGATCCGTCCGGTCGCCCGCGCCGCCCCTGATCCTTTCGCGCAGGGTCTGGAAGACCACGTACAGCGCGGGGATCACGAAGATGCCCACGACCGCCGCGGCCAGCATCCCGCCCGCGACCCCGGTGCCGACCGCCCGGCGCGACAGCATCGAGGCGCCCTCGGCGGTGACCAGTGGGATCAACCCGGCGATGAAGGCGAAGCTGGTCATCATCACCGCGCGGAACCGGGCATGGGCGCCCTCGATGGCGGCCCCGGCGATGCTTGCCCCGGCCTCGCGCCGCGCCTTGGCGAATTCGACGATCAGGATCGCGTTCTTTGCGGCCAGCGCCAACAGGACCACCAGCCCGATCTGGGCATAGAGGTTGAACGGCAGCCCGGTCGCCAGCAGCGCCAGCATCGCCCCCGCGACGCCGAAGCTGACCGACAGCAGCACCGGCACCGGGATCGTCCAGCTTTCGTAAAGAGCCACGAGGAAGAGATAGGCAAACAGCACCGCCAGCGCGAGGATCGCCGCGGTCTGCCCGGCGGCCTGCTTTTCCTGCAGCGCGGTGCCCGTCCATTCGACGTCATAGCCCGGCGGCAGGCTGGCCGAGGCGACCTCTTCCATCGCGGCCAGCGCCGCGCCCGAGGCGGTGCCGGGCGCCGGATCGCCGGTGATCCTGGCGGCGCGCTGGTTGTTGTAGCGCTGCAGCGACAGCGGCCCGGTGGTGTAATCGGCGGTGGCGAAGGCGCCGACCGGCACCATCTCGCCGCTGGCGGTGCGGACATGAATGCGCGCGATGTCGCCCACGTCGTCGCGGTCGCCGGGCAGGGCCGTCATCCGGACCTGCCAGGACCGGCCGAAGAGATTGAAGTCGTTGACATAGGCCGACCCCAGCGTGGGTTGCAGCGCGGCGAAGACGTCCGAGACCGGGATGCCCAGCGCATAAAGCCGCTCGCGGTCGATATCGAGGAAAAGCTGCGGGCTGTCGGCCGAGAAGGTCGTGTAGACGCCGGACAGTCGCGGGTCTCCGTTCGCGGCGAAGGCAAGCCCCCGGGCGGTCGCGGCCAGGTCGGCCGCGGGCCGGCCCTGGGTGTCGAGCAGTTGCAGCTCGAACCCCGACCCGCTTCCGAGCCCGGCGATGGGCGGCAGGTTGAAGGCGATCACCTGCGCCTCGCGGATCGCGGCACCCTGCACCATGGCCTGTCGGATCGCGACAAAGACCGAGGTTTCTTCGGAGGTTCTTTCCTCGAACGGAGCCATCGACACCAGCGCGAAGGCCGCGTTCGAGCGGGTGATCCCGTCGAGGATCGAGAAGCCGGTGACCGAGGTGACGCTGGCCACGCCGGGCAGGCCCAGCAGGATCCGTTCAACCTCGCGCTGCGCGGCGGCGGTGCGGTTGACCGAGGCGGCCTCGGGCAGGCGGGTCTCGACGATGAAGGATCCCTGATCCTCGGCCGGCAGAAACCCCGAGGGCACCGCGCGGAAAAGCCCGCCCGTCAGAACCATGGCGCCCGCGAGCAGCACGAGCCCCAGAACCGACCGCCTCACCAGCGCGCCCGCCGCCGCCGCATAGCGGTCGCGCGCGGCGTCGATGCCGGTCGAGATCCGGCCCATGATCCCCTTGCGGGGGCCGTGATGGGGCCTCAGCACGATGGCGCAGAGCGCGGGCGACAGGGTCAGCGCGTTGATCGCCGAGATCACCATCGAGACCGAGACCGCCACCGCGAATTGCTGGAAGAGCTGACCCGAAATGCCGGGAATGAAGGCGACCGGCACGAAGACCGATAGCAGAACCAGCGTGATTGCGACGATGGCGCCGGTGATCTCGCCCATCGCCGCCTCGGCGGCCTGCGCGGGGTCAAGCGCGTGGTCCTCTTCCATCTTGGCCTCGACCGCCTCGACCACGACGATGGCGTCGTCGACGACGATGCCGATGGCCAGCACCAGCGCCAGCAGCGACACGGTGTTCAGCGTGAAGCCCATCGCCAGCATCACCGCGAAGGTCCCGACCAGAGCCACCGGCACCGCGATCAGCGGCACGATTGTGGCCCTGAGCGACCCGAGGAAGACGAAGACCACCAGCACGACCAGAACGAAGGCCTCGATCAGCGTATGCTCGACCGCCGAGATGCTTTCCTTGACGAAGACCGAGCTGTCCGAGACGGCCGCGTAGGCCATGCCTTCGGGAAAGCGCTCGGCCGCGCGGGCCATCACCGCCTTGACCCCGTCGGCCGCCGCGATGGCATTGCCGCCGGGCGCGAGATACAGCCCGATCAGCGTCGCAGGCGCGCCGTCGAAGCTGGTCGTCACATCCGAACTGCGGTCGCCCAGCCGGACATCGGCCACATCGCCCACCCGCACCACGCTGCCGTCAGGGGCGGCGCGCACGATGATGCGGGCGAATTCCTCGGGGCTTTCCAGCCGCCCCCTGGTCGAGATGTTCAGCTGCATCCCCGGATCGGCGGTGACCGGCTGCCCGCCGACCCGGCCGATCGCCGCCTGCAGGTTCTGGCTTTTCAGCGCGGCGGCGACATCCGAGGGCGTCAGGTTCAGCGCGGCCAGCCGGTCCACGTCCAGATCGACGAGCATCGCGAACTGGTTCGCGCCGAACATCGAGGCATCGCCGACGCCCTCGACCCGTTTCAGCGCATCCAGCAGGTTGATGCGGGCATAGTTGGTCAGATCGCCCCCGGTGACGCGGCCGTCGGTCGCGTAAAGCGCGACGCCCATCAGCAGCGACGAGGATTTCTTGGCGACCTTCACCCCGGTCTGTCTGACCTCGGGCGGCAGCAGCGGCTCGGCCAGGGCCACGCGGTTCTGCACGTTCACCGTGGCGATGTCGGGATCGGTGCCAACCTCGAAGCTGATCGTCAGGATGTAGGTGCCGTCCGCCCCCGAGGTCGAGGACATGTAGATCATGTCGTCGACCCCGGTCACTTGGTCCTCGATGACCTGGGCCACGGTCTCTTCGACCACTTGGGCCCCGGCGCCGGGATAGCTTGCGGTGACCGAGACCTGCGGCGGCACGATATCGGGAAACTGTTCGACCGGCATCTTGGTCAGGGCGATCAGCCCGGCGATGAACAGCACGATCGAGATCACCCCGGCCAGGCGGGGGCGGCGGATGAAGGTCCGGGCCAGCATGGTCTAGCCGTCCACCGGGGCGGCCGCGTCCACGGGCTGGCCGGGCCGGACCTTGTTCAGACCTTCGGTGATCACCCTCTCGCCCTCGGCAAGACCGTCCGCGATCACCGCAAATCCCCGGGCGGTGCGCCTGACCGTGACCCGGCGCAGCTCGGCCCTGTCGCCATCGCCCACCACCAGCACGAAGGCGCCCTGCACGTCGCGCTGCACCGCCTGCTGCGGCACCGCCAGTTCCGGCGCCGGTTGCTGTGCGGTCAGCTGCACCCGGACCAGCTCGCCATCCAGCAACAGCCCCTCGGGATTGTCGAAGCGGGCGCGCAGGGTGACGCTGTCGGTGCCTCCGGTGACCGCGCTGTCGACGAAATCGACATCGCCGGGCCGGTCGTAGACCGTGCCATTGGCCAGAGTCAGCGTCACCGCGTCGATGTCGCTGGCCGCTCCGGCCGCGACCCGTTCCAGATAGCTGCGCAGCACGGCGGTCGGCACCTGAAATTCCGCATGCATCGGGTCCAGCCGGATCAGCACCGCCAGTGGCCCCGCTCCGGCCGCGATCATCGCCCCGGCATCGACCTCGGGCGGCCCGATGCGGCCGGCGAAGGGGGCCGCGATCTCGGTATAGGACAGGTTCAGCCGGGCGCGGTCGAGCGCCGCCGACAGGCGAATCACGTCGCCCTCCCGGCTGGCAAGATCGGCCTCGGCCGTGTCGAGGATGGCCTGCGCGGCGGCATTCCGCGCGACCAGTTCCGCCTGCCGGTCCCGTTCCAGCCGGGCGCGGTCGCGGGCGGCCTCGGCCGCGCGCAGCGCGCCTTCGGCCTCCTTGACGGCGGTCTGAAACAGGTCCTTCTCGATCCGGAACAGAACCTGGCCCTCGGCGACCAACTCCCCGGGTTCGAAGCGGATTTCCTCAAGCATCCCGCCCACGCGCGCGACCAGCGCGACGGTGCGGTCGGCGTCGAGGCGGCCGTTGAAGGTGGCGGTCCGGGTCAGCTCCATCGTCGTGGCGGGCACGGCGACAACCGATGGCGGCGGCGTCTGCTGCGCATGGGCCGCGCAGCCAAGACAGATCGTCCCGAGAAACAGGCGGATTCCGGTCACGGTGAAGTCCCTCCCCCAAGGGCCCGCATCGGGGCGGGCTCCGGGAAAGTTTACATCGTTTAGTCATTCCAATGTGAAATTTTCGGTCCGGACGGGTGGGCGGACCCGTTCCGGGCCAGGTCGGGGCCGTTCGGGGCCGTTTCCGGACCGGTCCCATGCCGCTGCCCGGCGCAGCGGGGGCGGCGCTAAAGCGCGATGCGAAGACGCAGGAAGCCGTCGGGGCCGTTTTCTGCGGGCTCGAGAGCGAGGTCGCGCAGCTCGTCGAGATGATCGAGCGCGGCCGGGCTGGTGTCGAACAGGACGGTGGTGCCGGGCAGATCCTCGAAGCGCCAGGTGGCATCGGCCCGCGGCGCGACGGTGCCGTGTTCGGCGATATAGCGCAGCAGCACGTCGCGGTTGGCATCGGGCGCCTCGAACGCCACGGTGTCGACACCGGTGCCGGGAAAACCGCCGCCGCCGCTGGCCCGGAAACTGTTGGTCGCGACCACGAATTCCATGTCGTCGGTCACCGGCTGCCCCTGCCAGCTCAGCCCCGAGATGCGTCCCGCGGTCGGGTCCAGCAGCCGGCCCCCCGGCCCGAAGCGCGGCGGCCGGCTGAGGTCGATCCGATATTCGACCCCGCAGATCACGTCGAAATTATAGCACGGGGCCTCGGGATTCAGCAGGATCTGGTCGGGTTGGCCCGGCTCGATCCGGTTGAAGAGCGCGGCCGAGCGTTCGAGCCAGCCGCGCAGCCGGGCGCCGGTCACCCGCACCGCGCGCACCGTGTTGGGGTAAAGGTAAAGATCGGCGACGTTGCGGATCGCGATGTCGCCCACGGGGACGTCGGTGTAGTAATCGGGTCCGCCATGCCCGCCCGCCTTGAACGGCGCCGCGGCCGACAGCAGCGGCAGGCCCTCGTGGCGGGTGCCCTTCAGCATCTCGGCCAGGTACCAGCGCTGGGCATCGGCGACGATCTTGACCGAGGCATCGTTGGTCACCAGCGAGAAATAGCTGTGCAGCGGCACTTCGGTGCGGCCGACGGCGCGGCGGGTATAGGCCAGCGTCTCGGCATGGGCGGGCGCCGCGGCCGTTATCACCTCGGGATTGCTGGACACCAGCGGCACCACCCCGCGGCCGGGCTTTCGGTGCGCGATCGGGTGCACCGCGCTGCGGTGTTCAGCCACCCGCCACCCGGCCGTGCCACGCTCGAGCAGCAGGTCGACCACGCCAAGATGCGATCCCCAGAAGCCGGGCATGACGGCGGGCTTGCCGCAGATCGTGCCCGCCTCGGCATCGACCCCGGGGATGCCCGCGAAATCGGGACCGGGCAGGGTCATGTGCTGATGTCCCGACAGGATAGCGTCGATTCCCTCGATCCCGGCCAGCGGCAGGCAGGCATTCTCCTGCCGGTCGACATGGTCGGGCTCGCCGATGCCGGAATGGGCCAGCGCCACGACCAGATCGGCGCCGTCGGCGCGCATCCGCGGCACCAGCGCCCGGGCGGCCGCGACGATGTCGCCGCCCTCGGCCCGGCCGTGCAGATGCCGGCGGTCCCAGATCGCAATGGGCGGCGGCAGGAAGCCGATCACTCCGATCCTCAGCGGATGGGGCTGTCCCGCGCCGTCGCGCACCGTCCGGTCCAGCAGCGTATAGCGCGGCAGCGCGGCCAGCCCGGGCGGGGCCAGCGGGCCGGGCAGCAGATTGGCCGACACGACCGGGAACCGCGCGCCATCGAGCGCAGTCAGCAAAAAGTCGAGCCCGTAGTTGAAATCGTGATTGCCCAGCGTCGCCGCGTCATAGCCGACCGCATTCATCGCGGCGATCATCGGATGCATTTCGCCCGGGCGCAGGCCGCGTTCATGGGCGATGTAATCGCCCATCGGGTTGCCCTGCAGGAAATCGCCATTGTCGAACAATAGCGTATTCGCCGCCTCGGCCCTGAGCGTCGCGATCAGCGCGGCGGTGCGCGCCAGCCCGGCCGAGTCGATGGGGCGGTCGGAATAATAGTCATAGGGAAAGACATGCACATGCAGGTCCGAGGTTTCCATCAGCCGAAGATGCACGCGGTCGGCGGCGGGCGAAGCGGAAAATGGGTGCAGCGCGTTCAAGGATGCCCCCGCCTGGATGCCGCCCGACAAGGGGCGCGGCTGGCCGATACCAAACTACTCTGGCCGCGTCCGCAGCCTGCCGGGGAAATGGCTTTGACTTGGGGGCGGAATGCGACCATCACCGGCCTGCGAGAGTAAAGGGTTCGCAAGCGGATGGCGAGAGCCAATTCGCGTCAGGCGAATGTGGGATTGTTTGCATTCGCCCCAAACTGACGCCCGCCTTGCGTCATTGCAGGAAAAGGAGCCGCCATGCAACTGGCCGAGCAGGTGACTTTCGGAGGCGGCGGTCTGGACCGGGCCGCGTTGCGGCGCGGCGATGCCGTCTGGCTGGACGATGCCTGGGGTAAGGGACGGGTCCTGCCGCTCTGGCGCGGCAAGCCGCTGTGCTGCGAGGACGGGCTTGGCTGGGTGCCCTGCGCGAACCCGGTTCCGGCCGAGCGGCGCGCGCGGGCGATCTTCCTCGGGCTGGCCGATGGCGCGCCGCATTTCGCCGTCGACATCTCGGACTGGCGCCCGGACGAGATCCCCGACACGCTGGGGCTGTTTCTCGATCCGTCCGAACAGCGCCATCCCGATCTGCCGGAAGATCACCTGTTCCGCGAACTGCGCCGGGTGATGCCGGGGCTCGACCCGCTTCAGGCCGAACTGGCGGCGACCGCCAAGGGGATCTGCGAATGGCACCGCACCCACCGGTTCTGTTCGCGTTGCGGCCAGCCCAGCCGGATGGTCGATGCGGGCTGGCGCCGGGTCTGCGAGGCCTGCAGCACGCCGCATTTCCCGCGCACCGATCCTTGCGTCATCATGCTGATCCTGCAGGGCAACTCGGTCCTGCTGGGGCGCTCGCCGGGCTGGCCCGAGGGGATGTTCTCGCTCCTGGCGGGCTTCATCGAGCCGGGCGAGTCGGTCGAGGCCGCGGTGCGGCGCGAGGTCGCCGAGGAAACCGGCATCCGCGTGGGCCGGGTCGGCTATCTGGCCAGCCAGCCCTGGCCGTTTCCGGCCTCGCTGATGCTGGGCTGCCGGGGCGAGGCCCTGTCCCGCGAGATCACCGTCGATCCGGCCGAGATCGCCGAGGCGCGCTGGATGCCGCGCGAAGAGATGCTGGCGGTCGTCGCGGGCGAATCCGCCGACATCCGGCCGCCGCGCCCGGGGGCGATTGCCGGCTACCTGATCCGCAGATGGCTTGCGGACCGGCTGGATTGAGGCCAGAACGGACAGAGCCAGCCCGGAGCCAGACATGCAGCTTACCGCCCGCGAAGACATCGCCGCGCCGATCGAGGAGGTCTTTGCCGTGCTGTCGGACTTTCCGCGCGTCGAGGCCGCGGCCGGTCGCCGCGGGGCAGACTTGCGCCGGCTCGACGACCGCAGCGAACCCGGGCCGGGCATGGCCTGGGCTGCCGAATTCACGCTGCAGGGCGCCCGGCGCGCGGTCGAGACCGAACTGGTCGCCTTCGAACCGCCGCAACAGATCCGGCTGCAGTCGCGCTCGGGCGGGCTGCAGGCCGCCAGCGCCATCGAGCTGCAGCTTCTGGCGCCGCGCCTGACCCGGCTGGCCATCTCGATCGAGCTCGCCTCGAAGACCATCGGCGCGCGGGTGCTGCTGCAGACGCTGCGGCTTGCCCATCACCGGCTGGCCGAGCAGCTTGAAACATCGGTCTCCCGGCTGGCCCGCGAGATCGAGGCGGGCCGCTTCCGCCAGGGCTGAGCCTCGGGCGTAAGGCAAAGATTTTCAGGGTCCCGGAATCGACAAACCCCCGGGCAGGGCCTCGGGGGTCGTCTCGCTGGAGCATTGCTGCTCCGGTTCGCATGCCGACGGTCTTACAGAAGACCTTCGCGCTGGGCTTTCTTCCGCGCCAGTTTGCGCGCACGGCGGACGGCTTCCGCCTTCTCGCGCGCTTTCTTCTCGGACGGTTTCTCGAAATGTTGCTTGAGCTTCATTTCGCGGAACACGCCTTCGCGCTGAAGTTTCTTCTTCAGAGCCCGAAGCGCCTGGTCGACATTGTTGTCGCGAACGCTGACCTGCATGTGGTTGTCACCACCTTTCTTGCTGGAGTTTCGAATTTCGCAGGAGGTGGCCGTATAGCAAAGCCGCGCGAACTTGTCTATAGAGGGGGCCGTCGAAAGGAGGCCCCCGCATGACCGACACGCCCCAAGGCCTGGATGCCATCAAGCAAGAGCTTCTGGACGCGGCCCTGATCCACGTCCCGTTCGACGGATGGAGCGAGGCCGCCTTCCGCGCCGCCATCGCCGATTCCGGCGTCGATGCCGCCATGGCCCGCGCCGCCTGCCCGCGCGGTGCGGTCGATCTGGCGGTGGCCTATCATTTGCGCGGCGACGACGAGATGGTGCGCCGCCTGACCGAAACCGACCTCTCGGCGATGCGCTTTCGCGACAGGGTGGCGCTGGCCGTGCGCTACCGGCTGGACGCGGCCGAAGACAAGGAGGCCGTGCGCCGGGGCGCCACTCTGTTTGCGCTGCCGCCTTACGCCGCCGAAGGCTCGCGGCTCGTCTGGGGCACCGCCGACCGGATCTGGACCGCGCTCGGCGACAGCTCGGACGACGTGAACTGGTACACCAAGCGCGCCTCGCTGGCGGCGGTCTACGGCTCGACCGTGCTTTACTGGCTGGGCGACGAAAGCCCCGACCATGCCGAGACCACCGCCTTCCTCGACCGCCGGATCGGTGATGTGATGCAGGTCGAAAAGGTCAAGGCGCAGGTCAACAAGGCCTGGGTTCTCAAGCCGCTGATGCTGGGGCCGAACTGGCTTGCCCGGCAGATCCGTCCGCCGCACCGGCAGCCCGACCGGCGCCTGCCCGGATCGGTCCGTCCCGGCCTGCCGGAGCGCACATGACGCTCCCGGCGACGATGCGGGCGGTCGAGATTTCCGAACCCGGCGGCCCCGAAGTCCTGCGTCCGACCGAACGCCCGGTGCCGGTGCCGCGGGCGGGCGAGGTTCTGATCCGGCTGGCCTATGCCGGGGTGAACCGGCCCGACGCGCTGCAGCGCGCGGGATCCTACGCGCCGCCGCCGCAGGCCTCGGACCTGCCCGGGCTGGAAGGCGCGGGCGAAGTTGCGGCGCTGGGCGAGGGCGTGTCGGGACTGCGTGTCGGCGACCGGGTCTGCGCGCTGCTGCCGGGCGGCGGCTATGCCGACTATGTCGCGACCCCCGCGGCCCATGCGCTGCCGGTGCCGGACGGGCTGGGGCTGAAAGAGGCCGCCTGCCTGCCCGAGACCTTCTTCACCGTCTGGTCCAACGTCTTCATGCGCGGTGGCCTCACGGCGGGCGAACGGTTCCTGGTGCATGGCGGGTCCTCCGGGATTGGCACCACCGCGATCCAGCTGGCCTCGGTCTTCGGGGCGCGGGTCTTCGCCACCGCCGGCAACCCGACCAAATGCGCGGCCTGCCGCGATCTGGGGGCCGAGCGGGCGATCGACTATTCCAGCGAGGATTTCGTCGAGATTTTGCGGGCCGAGGGCGGGGCCGACCTGATCCTCGACATGGTGGGCGGCGACTATCTTCCGCGCAACGTGCGGGCGCTGGCCGATGACGGGAGGCTGGTGCAGATTGCCTTCCTGCAGGGGCCCAAGGTGGCGCTGAACTTCGCGCAGGTGATGATGCGGCGGCTGACCATCACCGGATCGACGCTGCGGCCGCAATCGGATCTGGCGAAGGCGCGGATCGCGGACGAACTGCGCGAGAGGGTCTGGCCGCTGCTGGCCTCGGGACGCATCGCGCCGGTGGTGGACAGCGAATTCGACCTGACCCAGGCGGCGCTGGCCCATGCAAGGATGGAACAAAGCGCCCATGTCGGGAAGATTGTCCTGAAGATCGCCTGAGACTGCCTCGCGCCCCGGAAACTCACCGTTTCCGAGGCGCGTAAGGCCTTGCAAAAGCCATGAAATCATCACAATCCCGATCCCGGCGGCAGGCTGCTGCCGGGTTTTGAAGGGGTGATTTCGATGAAAGGCATTTTCTCTCTCGCAGGGCTGGCGCTGGCCGCCGGACTGGGCACGGCGCAGGCCAGCACGCTGACGCTGGACTATACCGGGCAGACCCCCGGCGCGAAGACGGTCTATTATTCCTTCTACGGCCGGTCGGACTCGGCCAGCGCCGGACAGTTCGCCTTCGATGTCGCGGGGCAAAGCGACCCGCTTCTGGCCTGGTGCGTGGACCTGACCCATGCGCTGAGCCAGACCGCGACCGGCTACACGACCGGCGCGTCGCTCTTCGGCAGCACCGTCCTGACCAATCTCGACCGCCTCTTCACCCAGCATTACGCCGATGTGGTCGATGCGGTCAGTTCGGCCGCGTTCCAGGTCGCAATCTGGGAGGTCGTCTATGACAGCGACAGCCTCAACCTCGGGCGCGGCGCTTTCCGCCTGAGCGGCTGGACCGACAACCGGGTCGAGCGCAAGGCCGCCGATTTCCTTGCGCTGACCGACGAGACCGGCGGCTATCAGCTGGACTTCCTGAAATCGACCTCGTGGTGGCGGCCGAGCCAGAGCCTTGTGACCGCGGTCGCCACGCCCGATCCGGCGCCGGTGCCGCTTCCGGCCCCGGTCCTGATGCTGGGCTCGGGGCTGCTGGCTCTGCTGGGCCTGTCCCGGCGCCGCAAGGCCGCCTGAGCGCCTCCGTTCGACACCATGCGGCCCCCGGTCCGGCTGACGGTCAGCGGATCGGGGGCATCGCCGCGTCGCGCAGCGTGCAATCCTCGACCGTGTCGGCGGCGCAGGGGCGGGGTCTCAGATCCCTGGTCAGGCAGATCCGCACCTCCTGGATGCGGCCGGCCTTGCAGGTCACCGTCAGCATGTCGGGCAAGAGGCCGGGATTGGCCTGCAGGAAGGCCTCTTCGACCACGCCCGCGGGCAGCCGGACCGGCGCCGTCAGCTTGCGGAAGGCGGGCGGCCGCACCACCGCGCCATAGGCCCGGCGTGCCGCGGCAAAATAGTCGCCCGCCGACAGGCCGGAACAGCGCCCGTGTTTCTTCCACTGATACCAGGCCGCGCCCGCGCTGCCCATCAGAGCGGCCATCCGCGCGGTCTGGGCGCGCGAGGGGTCGGGTTTCGCGCCGCGGCAATGGCTGGGCCAGCCCTGTTCGTATTGCGGCCAGAGCCCGTGCAGAACCCATCCCGCGCCCCCGCCCGGCGCGCAATGCGGGCTTTGCCGGGCCTCGCCTTCCAGCGCGCACCAGCTTGGCGCCCAGCTCAGCGCCAGCAGGTAATACGCGAAGTCCCCGGCGGGCTCGCCATCGGCGCGGGCCAGGGTCGCAGACAGCAGCAGCACGGCCAGCCAGCGCATTTTCTCTTTTCTCCGGGCGTTTCGCCGACTATATACACGGGAACTTCCCCGAAAACGAGGAACCGCGCCAATCCGGCGCAGCCGTTTCCCGGCCCGGGGAGCGCTATGGTCGCACGAGAGGAGTAGGCCGATGAACAAACCCATCATGGCCAAGGCCACCGCCGTCTGGCTGGTCGACAACACGACGCTGAGCTTCCGGCAGATCGCC
Organism: Rhodovulum viride; assembly: GCF_003265965.1. Lineage (NCBI taxonomy): Bacteria > Pseudomonadati > Pseudomonadota > Alphaproteobacteria > Rhodobacterales > Paracoccaceae > Rhodovulum > Rhodovulum viride. The sequence continues at coordinate 134,792 of NZ_MUAV01000007.1, forward strand.
GATTTCTGCGGCCTGCACGAGTTGGAAGTGCAGGGCATTGCCGATGGCGACGTGGCGGGCGGCGTGCGCGGCTTCGATCCGGTCGCGAACAACCAGCTCGACCAGTCGGAAATCGACAAGGCCGAGAAGGACCCGCTTTACAAGCTGCGGCTCAAGTTCAATCCGGCCGCGCTGGGCGAGGAAAAGCGCCGCGGCCCGCGCTATACGCCGCTGTCCAAGCGGCAGGACCGGCCCGCCTCGATCCTGTGGCTGGTCAAGTTCCACCCCGAACTCAGCGACGGCCAGATCGCCAAGCTGGTCGGCACCACCAAGCCGACGATCCAGTCGATCCGCGAACGCACCCACTGGAACATCTCGAACATCCAGCCGATCGACCCGGTGGCGCTGGGGCTCTGCAAGCAGTCCGAGCTTGATTCCGCCGTGCAGAAGGCCGCCCGCAAGCGCGCCGCGGAAGGCGGGCTGATGACCGATGACGAACGCCGCAAGCTGGTCTCGACCGAACAGTCGCTGGAAATGGGCACCGAGCCGCGCCTGCCCACCGCCATTTCGGGGCTCGAAACCTTCACCCTGACGCGCCCGGACGACGACGAGGAAGAGGACCGGTCGGTGCCGGATGCCGACAGCTTCTTCAACCTGCCCGATAACGGTGACGATGAAGACGAGGACGACGACGATCCCCGCCGCTGATCCGCGGCCGGGCGATCCGGTCCGGACGGACGGAAACGGGCGGCGCGCTTCGGCGGGCCGCCCGTTCGCCTTTCCAGGGCTCGCTTGCGCGGCGCGTGGCCGGGCGGCGCTCAGTCGTCGAGCGAGTCGAGATAGGCGATGACGTTGGCGCGGTCCTGCGGGTCCTTGAGCCCGGCAAAGGTCATCGCCGTGCCCGGAACGACGTCGCGCGGGGCCGCGATGAACTCGTAGATCCGCTCGGCCGTCCACTCGCCCTCGAGCCCCGCCATCGCGTCGGAATAGGAAAAGTCGGCCACCGCATGCACCGGCCGCCCGACCACGCCGTAAAGCGACGGCCCGACCGCGTTCACGCCTTCCTCGGCCCGGTGGCAGGACTTGCACTGATTGAAGACCCGCTCGCCCGCGGCCGCATCGGCCTGGGCCATGCGCTCTTCGAAGGTCAGCTCCTGTTCCGGTTCTGCCGGGGTCTCGGGCTCTTCCTCGATGACCACATAGGCGGGTTTTTCAAGCTCGGGCGGCGTAAAGTAGAACCCTCCCGCCCGATCGACCAGCACAAACAGCAAAAGCGCCCCCGAGCCCGCGCCCAGAAGCTTGGTGAAGCTCACCTTCTTCAGCATAAATTCGATCCCATGTTTTCCCGCGAACTTCCTATGTGCTTCCCCTTCGGCTTGGCAAGCAGTATTCAGTTTGACCATTGACCCGGCCGGTTGCGGCCAGCCACAGGATTAAAGTCCCCACATGACCAGCCTTATCGCCTTTCAGGGAGAACCCGGCGCCTATTCGCACCAGGCCTGCCACGACGCCCGTCCCGAGATGGAGGCGCTGCCCTGCCGGACCTTCGAGGACGTGATCGAGGCCGTGCGCAGCGGCGAGGCGGACCTGGCGATGCTGCCGGTCGAGAATTCGACCTACGGGCGGGTGGCCGACATCCACCAGCTTTTGCCGGATTCCGGGCTGCATATCGTGGGCGAGGCCTTCGTCAGGGTGCATATCAACCTGTTGGCAGTTCCGGGCGCGCCGCTTTCGGGCATCCGCCGCGCGATGAGCCATACCGTCCTGCTGGGGCAATGCCGGGACTTCCTGCATACGCATGACATCCACCGGGTGACCGGGGCCGATACCGCGGGCTCGGCCCGGCAGGTGGCCGAGATCGGCGACCCGGAATTGGCCGCGCTCGCGGGCGATCTGGCGGCCGAGATCTACGGGCTCGAGGTTCTGGCCCGCCATATCGAGGATCACGACAAGAACACCACCCGCTTTCTGCTGATGTCGCGCGAACCCGACCGCACGCGGCGGGGCGATCTGGGCATGATGACCACCTTCGTCTTCCGGGTCCGCAACATTCCGGCGGCGCTTTACAAGGCGATGGGCGGCTTCGCGACCAATGGCGTCAACATGACCAAGCTGGAAAGCTACATGGTCGACGGGTCCTTCACCGCGACCCAGTTCTACGCCGATATCGAGGGCCATCCCGACGACCCCCATGTCGCCCGCGCGCTGGAGGAACTCGACTACTTCACCTCGCATCTCGACATTCTCGGGGTCTACCCGGCTGACCGCAAACGCAGCTGAGCCGCGGCTGCGGCGCCGGGGCCGGACCGGACCCCGACCCTTGCGAATCCGCCGCGTGACGTCTATGTAACGCCTCGAGAGGTTGGCGCGGGCGAGCGCCTCGCCAACCCGGTCAGGTCCGGAAGGAAGCAGCCGTAACGAGCCCCGTTCGGGTCGCTGTCCAGCCTCTCACCTTCTCCCCGACAGGCGTACAGGCGTTTTGCAGTCCGACGGCGGGCGCTTCTGTCCGGCGGTCTCTGCCGGGGACTGTCCGCGATCCGCTGGACGCCGCCCGGGTCAGGGCCTACCCTGTCGCCCGGACCCGCGATTTCGAGAGGACCCATGGCAGACCCCAAGGGCACCGCCTATCAGGTGCTGGCGCGCAAGTACCGTCCCGCCACATTCGCCGATCTGATCGGGCAGGATGCGATGGTGCGCACCCTCAAGAACGCCTTTGCCGCCGACCGGATCGCGCAGGCCTTCATCATGACCGGCATCCGCGGCACCGGCAAGACGACGACCGCCCGGATCATCGCCAAGGGCATGAACTGCATCGGCCCGGACGGGCAGGGCGGCCCGACGACCGAGCCCTGCGGGCAATGCGAGCATTGCCGCGCCATCGCCGAGGGCCGCCATGTCGATGTGATGGAGATGGACGCCGCCTCGCGCACCGGCGTGAACGACATCCGCGAGATCATCGACAGCGTGGCCTACCGGGCGGCCTCGGCGCGCTACAAGATCTACATCATCGACGAGGTTCACATGCTGTCGACCAGCGCGTTCAACGCGCTGCTGAAGACGCTGGAGGAACCGCCCGCCCATGTGAAGTTCATCTTCGCCACCACCGAGATCCGAAAGGTGCCGGTCACGGTGCTGTCGCGCTGCCAGCGCTTCGATCTGCGCCGGATCGAGCCCGAGGTGATGATCGCCCATCTGAAAAAGATCGCGGGGCTCGAGAACGCGCCCATTTCGGACGAGGCGCTGGGGCTGATCACCCGGGCCGCCGAAGGGTCCGTGCGCGACGCGATGAGCCTTCTCGATCAGGCGATTGCGCATGGCGCGGGCGAAACCACGGTCGATCAGGTCCGCGCCATGCTGGGCCTCGCCGACCGGGGCCGCGTGCTCGATCTTTTCGACATGATCATGGCGGGCGACGCCGCAGGCGCGCTGGGCGAGCTGGCCGCGCAATATGCCGACGGCGCCGATCCGCTGGCGGTGCTGCGCGATCTGGCCGAGATCACCCACTGGCTCAGCGTCATCAAGATCGCGCCCGAGGCCGCCGACGACCCGACCGTCGGCCCCGACGAACGCGCCCGCGGCCGCACCATGGCCGAGCGGCTGTCGATGCGGGTGCTGGCGCGGATGTGGCAGATGCTGCTGAAGGCGCTGGAAGAGGTCTCGATGGCGCCCAATGCGATGATGGCGGCCGAGATGGCGGTGATCCGGCTGACCCATGTCTCTACCCTGCCCGCGCCCGAGGATCTGGTGCGCAAGCTGCAGGACAACCCGCCCTCCGGTCCTATGCCTTCCGGCCCCGCGCCCTCCGGTCCCGCGCCCTCGGGCGGCGGCGGGATGCAGGCGCAGGCCCGGGGCGTCCCGGTTCATGCCGCGCCCTCGGGCGGCGGTGCCGTCACCGCGCTGGCCCGCGCGCCCGAGCAGACGCTGGCCCATTACCCAAGCTTCGAGGCGGTGGTCGATCTGATCCGCGCCAATCGCGACATGGTGCTGCTGGTCGAGGTCGAGGCCGGCGTCCGGCTTGTCAGCTATTCCCCCGGCCGGATCGAATTCGAACCCGCGCCCGGCGCGCCCGCCGATCTGGCCCAGCGGCTGGGCCAGCGGCTGCAAAGCTGGACCGGCGCGCGCTGGGCGGTTTCGGTCGTGGGCAAGGGCGGTGGCCCGACCATCGACGAGACCCGCAACGCCGCCGAGGCCGCACGCAAGGCCGAGGCCGCCGAACATCCACTGGTCCGCGCCGTTTTTGCCGCCTTCCCCAAGGCCGAAATCATCGACATAAAGCCGCCCGAGGTCCTGGCGGCCGAGGCGGCCGCCGAGGCTCTGCCCGAGGTCGAGGAGGAATGGGACCCGTTCGAGGACGACGACTGAACGCATAACAGGCGAAGGAGACACGCATGTTCAAGGGAATGGGCGGCCTTGGCGACATGGCCAAGATGATGAAAGCCGCGACCGAGATGCAGGGCAAGATGGCCCAGCTTCAGGAAACGCTGGCCACCACTCTGGTCGAGGGCGAAAGCGGCGCGGGGCTGGTCAAGGCCACGGCGACCGCCAAGGGCACGCTGACCGCGCTGTCGATCGACCCGTCGATCTTCAATCCCGATGAAAAGGAAGTGGTCGAGGACCTGATTCTGGCGGCCATCAAGGATGCCCAGGAAAAGGCCATGGAAAAGACCAAGGAAGAGACCCGCAAGCTGACCGAGGAAATGGGTTTGCCTCCGGGGCTCGGCCTGCCGGTCTGATCCCGGGGTCCGGCCGATGGCCGACCGCCCGCACGAGATCGACGCGCTGATCGACATGATGGCACGGCTGCCGGGGCTTGGGCCCCGGTCGGCCCGCCGTGCCGTGCTGCATCTGGTCAGGAAGCGCGCGGTCCTCTTGCTGCCGCTGGCCGAGACCATGCGCAAGGTCGGCGAGGCGGTGCATGATTGCGCCGTCTGCGGCAACATCACCACCGCCGATACCTGCGAGATCTGCGCCGATCCGGCCCGGTCGAACGGCGAGATCTGCGTCGTCGAGGACGTGGCCGATCTTTGGGCGATGGAACGCGGCGGTGCCTTCGGCGGGCGTTATCACGTGCTGGGCGGCACGCTGTCGGCGCTCGATTCGGTCGGGCCCGAGGATCTGCGCATTCCCGATCTGGTCGAACGGATCGGGCGCGAGGGGATCTCCGAGGTAATCCTGGCGCTGAACGCGACCGTCGACGGCCAGACCACCGCCCATTACATCGCCGAGGAACTGGCCGAGACCGGCGTGCGGCTGAGTTCGCTGGCCCAAGGGGTGCCGATCGGGGGCGAGCTCGATTATCTCGACGACGGCACGATCAGCGCGGCGTTGAAGGCGCGCCGGGGGCTCTGAGCCCGGGATTACCCCGTCGATTGCGGAAGTCTCACGGAATCTCAACTTGAACCGGTGCCGCCCGGGCCATTAGCTAGGGCAGGTCTCGGGTCCGTCCGACCGCAGAAGACAGGGAGTTTGCCGATGCCCACCCCCCGCCGCCATCCGCACCGTGCCGTTCTGCCGGTTCCGGCCAGACCTTCGCCTCGCCTTGCGGTCAGGACGCTTGCGCTGATGCTTGCGCTGATGCTGGGCGCGGTTCCGGCTCTGGCGCAGGATGCGCCGCCTTCGACCCCGGCGGCTGACGGCACCGAAACCGTGATCAAGACCCATGCCTTTTCGGAACTGGGCCAGCCCAAATATCCGGCCGATTTCCAGCGGCTCGATTACGTCAATCCGGACGCGCCCAAGGGCGGCGAGATCTCGATCTGGGCGCCGGGCACCTTCGACAGCTTCAACCCCTTCACCCGCAAGGGCCGGGCCGGGGCGCTGGCGACGATCAATATCGAACGCCTGATGACAGATGTCGCCGACGAGCCTGGAACCTCGTACGGTCTGATCGCCGAAAGCCTCGAATATCCCGAAAGCGAGGACTGGGTGATCTTCAACCTGCGGCCCGAGGCGCATTTCACCGATGGCACGCCCGTGACCGCCGAAGACGTGAAATTCACCTTCGATCTGCTGATGGAACAGGCGCTGCCCTCGTACCGCGAGGCGATCAAGAAGCTGGTCTATTCGCCCGAGGTGCTGGATACCTACCGGATCAAGTTCACCTTCAAGCCGGACGTGCCGCGCGACGGGCTGATCAGCCAGATGGGGTCGAACCCGGTGATGTCGAAGGCCTGGTTCGAAAAGACCGGCGCGCGTCTTGATGAAAGCAGCCTGACCCCGATCATGGGGACCGGGCCTTACGTGCTGGACAGCTACGACATCAACCGCCGGATCGTCTACAAGCGCGACCCCGACTACTGGGGCAAGGACCTGCCGATCAATATCGGGCGCTACAATTTCGACCGGAAACGGGTCGAGTATTTCGCCGATTCCATCGCCGCGCTCGAGGGCTTCAAGTCGGGTGCCTACACCTTCCGCGAAGAGGACAGCTCGAAGACATGGGCGACGGGCTACGATTTCCCGGCGGTGGCCGAGGGCTGGGTGAAGAAGGACGAACCCCATGACGGCAACCTGCCGCCCGACAGCGGCTGGATCTTCAACCTCGCCCGGCCGCAATTCCAGGACCTGCGGGTGCGCCGCGCCATCGGGCTCATGTACAATTTCGAATGGACCAACGAGACGCTGCAATTCGGCCTCTTCAAGCAGCGCAGCTCGTTCTGGGAAAACAGCGATCTCGGCGCACCCGATGCGCCTCCCGAGGGCCGCGAGCTTGAACTGTTGCAGGAGGTCGCGGATCATATCGACCCTGCGATCCTGACCGAGCCGCCGATGAAGGCCCATACCTCGGGCGACCGTCAGCTCGACCGGCGGAACCTGCGGAAGGCTTCGCAACTGCTGGACGAGGCGGGATGGGTCGCGGGCGATGACGGGATGCGCCGCAACGCCGATGGCCAGATGCTGAGGCTGGAGATCCTCGACGACAGCCCGGTGACCGAACGGATCGCGCTGCCCTTCGTCGACAACCTGCGCGCGCTGGGCGTCGATGCCAGCTTTTCGCGGGTCGATCCCTCGCAATTCACCAACCGCAGGCGCGCACGCGACTACGACATGATCCTTGCAAGCTACCAGACCAACCTGGTGCCGGGGCTGGGCATGCAGCAGCGGTTCGGGTCGGCCGATGCCGAATACAGCCTCTTCAACCCGGCGGGCTTTGCCAATGAAGGCGCCGATATCCTGATGCGGCACCTCGTCTCGGCCAAATCCGAGGACGAGTTCCGCGCCGCGACCCGGGCGCTCGACCGGATCTTCCGGCACGCGTATTTCGTGGTGCCGACCTGGTACAAGGACGTCCACTGGGTGGCCTATTTCGACATGTACCGCCATCCCGACGCGCTGCCGCCCTACGATCTGGGCTATCTCGATTTCTGGTGGTACGACGCCGACCGCGCGGCCGAGCTGCGCGCGGCGGGCGCGCTGCGCTGACAGGGACAGACCGGACCAGATGGGCGCCTATATCCTCCGCCGGCTGCTGCTGATCGTGCCCACGCTGATCGGCATCATGATCATCAACTTCACCCTGACGCAATTCGTGCCGGGGGGACCGATCGAACAGATCATCGCCCAGATCGAGGGCGGCGGCGACGTGTTTCAGGGCTTTGCCGGGGGCGGAGCCGACGCCCAGAACCAGCAGATGAGCACCGCGGCGGGTGGCGGCAGCGACAAATATGTCGGCGCCCGCGGCCTGCCGCCCGAATTTATCGAGGAACTTGAAAAGGAGTTCGGCTTCGACAAGCCGCCCTTGGAACGGTTCCTGACGATGATGTGGAACTATGCCCGGTTCGATTTCGGCGAAAGCTACTTCCGGTCGGTGTCGGTCGTCGATCTGGTGCTGGAAAAGATGCCGGTCTCGATCAGCCTCGGGCTCTGGTCCACCCTGATCGCCTACATGGTCTCGATCCCGCTGGGCATCCGCAAGGCGGTCCGCGACGGGTCGGGCTTCGACACCTGGACCTCGGCCGTCATCATCGTGGGCTATGCGATCCCCGGGTTCCTGTTCGCGGTGCTGCTTCTGGTGGTCTTCGCGGGCGGGTCTTACCTGCAATGGTTCCCGCTGAGGGGGCTTGTATCGGACAACTGGGCCGATCTCAGCTGGCCCGCCAGGATCCTCGATTATTTCTGGCACATCGCCCTGCCGGTGATCGCCACGACGATTTCCAGCTTTGCCACGCTGACGCTCTTGACCAAGAATTCCTTCCTCGACGAGATCAAGAAGCAATACGTGGTGACCGCCAAGGCCAAGGGCCTGTCCGAGGCGCGGGTGCTGTACGGGCACGTCTTCCGCAACGCCATGCTGATCGTGATCGCGGGTTTTCCGGGCATGTTCATCGGCGTCTTCTTCGGCGCCTCGATCATCATCGAGACGATCTTCTCGCTCGACGGGCTCGGGCGGCTCGGCTTCGAGGCGGCGGTCGCGCGCGACTATCCGGTGATCTTCGCGACGCTCTACGTCTTCGGGCTGATCGGGCTTCTGGTCGGCATCCTGTCGGACCTGACCTATGTGCTGGTCGATCCCCGGATCGACTTCGAAAGCCGGGAGACCTGACATGGCCTGGCTGTCACCCCTCAATCAGCGGCGCTGGCGCAACTTCAAGCGCAACCGCCGGGCGCTCTGGTCGCTGGCCATCTTCGGCGTGCTGTTCGGCCTGTCGCTCTTTGCCGAACTGCTGGCCAACGACAAGCCGATCTATGTCAGCTATCGCGGCGAGAGCTTCTTTCCGATCTACCGGTTCTACCCCGAAACCGCCTTCGGAGGCGATCTGCGGACCGAGGCGGTCTATCGCGACATCGAGGTGCAATGCCTGATCCTGACCGGCGGGCTCGACGCCTGCTGGGACGATCCCGAGGGGCTGATCGCCGATGCCGCCGACGGCATGGTCGCGGGCGAGCCCATCGCGAAGGGTCAGATGATCTGGCCGCCGATCCGCTACAGCTACAACACCGTCAACGACATCCAGGGCACCGCGCCCTCGGCGCCCGACGCCCAACACTGGCTGGGCACCGACGATACCGCCCGCGACGTGCTGGCGCGGGTGATCTACGGGTTCCGGCTGTCGATCCTCTTCACGCTGATGGTGACCGGCATCGCCTCGGTCATCGGCATCGTCGCGGGCGCGGTTCAGGGCTTCTTCGGCGGGCTGACCGACCTGATCTTCCAGCGGGTGATCGAGATCTGGACGTCGACGCCCCAGCTTTACATCATCATCATCCTCTTTGCCGTGCTGGGGCGCAGCTTCTGGCTGCTGGTGTTCCTGACCGCGCTCTTCGGCTGGCCCGCGCTGGTGGGTGTCGTCCGGGCCGAGTTCCTGCGCGCGCGGAACTTCGAATATGTTCGCGCCGCCAAGGCGCTGGGCGTGTCGAACTGGACGATCATGTTCCGCCACATGCTGCCCAACGCCATGGTCGCCACGCTGACCATGCTGCCCTTCATCATCACCGGCACCATCGGCACGCTGGCCTCTCTGGACTTCCTGGGCTTCGGGCTGCCGTCCTCGGCGCCCTCGCTGGGCGAGCTGACCCTGCAGGCCAAACAGAACCTGCAGGCGCCCTGGCTGGGCTTCACCGCCTTCTTCACCTTCGCGATCATGCTGTCGCTGCTGGTGTTCATCTTCGAGGGCGTCCGCGATGCCTTCGACCCGAGAAAGACGTTCCAATGAGCCCGGTCCTGAAGGTCGAGAACCTGCATGTGTCCTTCCAGCAGGACGGCCGGCAGGCGCCAGCCGTCCGGGGCGTCAGCTTCGAGATCGGGCGCGGCGAGACCGTGGCGCTGGTGGGCGAATCCGGGTCGGGCAAGTCGGTGACGGCGCTGTCGACGGTCGGGCTCTTGCCCGGGTCGGCGACGGTCTCGGGCGCGATCGTCTATGAGGGCGAGGATCTGGCGGGCGCGCCGGAAAAACGGCTGAGGCAGGTTCGGGGCAACGATATCAGCTTCATCTTCCAGGAGCCGATGACCTCGCTCAACCCGCTGCACACGCTGGAAAAGCAGATCGCGGAAAGCCTGGCGCTGCATCAGGGGCTGACCGGCGCGGCGGCGCGAACGCGCATCCTGGAACTTCTGACCCGGGTCGGCATCCGCGATCCCGAAAGCCGTCTGGGCGCCTATCCGCACCAGCTGTCGGGCGGCCAGCGGCAACGGGTGATGATCGCCATGGCGCTGGCCAACGGGCCCGACCTGCTGATCGCGGACGAGCCCACCACCGCGCTCGACGTGACCATCGAGGCGCAGATCCTCGATCTGCTGGCCGAGTTGAAGCGCGAACAGACCATGAGCCTTCTCTTCATCACCCACGATCTGAACGTGGTGCGCCGGATCGCCGACCGGGTCTGCGTGATGAAGGATGGCGAGATCGTCGAGACCGGCCCCACGGCCCAGATCTTCCGCGCGCCGCAGCACCCCTATACCCAGAAGCTTCTGGCCGCCGCCGCCGTGGGCGGGCCCGATCCGGTCAAGCCCGACGCGGCCGAGATCGTGCGCACCGATGCGCTGAAGGTCTGGTTCCCGATCCAGCGCGGCTTCATGCGCAAGACGGTGGGCCATGTGAAGGCCGTCGACGGGGCCGACATCTCGGTCCGGGCCGGCGAGACGCTGGGGGTCGTGGGCGAGTCGGGGTCCGGCAAGACGACGCTGGCGCTGGCGATCATGCGGCTGATTTCCTCGGACGGGCGCATCGTCTTTCAGGGGCGCGGCATCGACGGGCTGAAATCTCGGCAGATCCGGCCACTGAGGCGCGACATGCAGATCGTCTTTCAAGACCCGTTCGGCAGCCTCAGCCCGCGCATGACGGTCGAACAGATCGTGGCCGAGGGGCTCGGGGTGCACGGGGTCCGGCCGGGGCGGACGGCGCGCGAGGATGTCGCGCAGATCCTGACCGAGGTCGGGCTCGATCCGGCGATGATGCACCGCTACCCGCATGAATTTTCCGGCGGACAGCGCCAGCGGATCGCGATTGCTCGGGCGATGATCCTGCGGCCGCGCATGGTGGTGCTGGACGAACCGACCTCGGCGCTGGACATGACGGTGCAGGTGCAGATCGTCGACCTGCTGCGCAGCCTGCAGCGGAAATACGACCTGGCCTATCTGTTCATCAGCCACGATTTGCGCGTGGTGCGGGCGATGTCCCACAAGGTCGTGGTCATGCGGATGGGCCAGATTGTCGAGGCGGGAGAGGTCGAGGCGGTCTTCGAGGCGCCGAAGACGGACTATACCCGCACCCTGATGCGGGCGGCTTTCGCGGCGTCCGGGGAAACCCCGGGCGCCGCCTGAAAGCGTCAGATCGCCGAGCTGTGGCCGGCTTTCGACAGGTCGTAGGCGTCGAAGCCGCGGGCGATCATCCGGGTCAGCGGCTTGCCGTGTTCCGGCACCGTCAGCCCGTCATTGTTCAGATCGATGAACCCGGCGAAGCGGTCGGCGACCTCCTGGAACATCGCGTTCAGGTCGGATTTCGAGATGCCGAAGGTTTCGGTGATCTCGGCGGTCGAGATGTGGAAGTCGCACATCAAGGCCTCGATCATGCGCGAGCGCATCTTGTCCTCGTCGCTGAAGACATGGCCCCGGCCGGTCGCAAAGCGCCCGTCGCGGATCCGTGCGGTATAGTCCGAGGTGCCCGAGAGGTTCTGGGCATAGCCCTGCGGGAAGCGCGAGATCGACGAGGCGCCCAGACCGATCAGCGCGGCCGCGGTGTCGTCGGTATAGCCCTGGAAGTTCCGGCGCAGCTTGCCCGCGTCCAGCGCCCGGGCCAGCCCGTCATCGGGCCGCGCGAAGTGGTCGATGCCGATTTCGCGGTAGCCGTCCCACAGGAACAGTTCCTTGGCGGTCTCGTAAAGCTTCAGCCGGGTTTCCGGGGTCGGCAGCGCCTCGGCCGGGATCATCGACTGGCGCCGGGCCATCCACGGCACGTGGGCATAGCCGTAAAGCGCGACCCGGTCGGGCGACAGCGACATCAGCTTCTGCACCGATTCGGCGATCCGCTCGTTCGACTGGTGCGGCAGGCCGTACAGGATGTCGGCGTTCAGCGAGGTGATACCCTTGGACCGGATCAGATCGACCGCGTCGCGGGTGATGTCATAGCTCTGGATCCGCCCGATCACCGACTGGATCTGCGGGTCGAAGTCCTGGATGCCGATCGAGGCGCGGTTCATGCCCGCCCGGGCCAGCACGTCCAGCCGGGCCTCGTCGATCTCGTTCGGGTCGATCTCGACCGAGAACTCGCCCTTTTCGTGCATCGGCGCGACGGCGAAGATCGCCTCGGTCAGCTGTTTCATCATGTCGGCCGACATCAGCGTCGGCGTTCCCCCGCCCCAATGCAGGCGCGACAGCGTCACGCCCTCGGGCAGCCGCTTGCCCAGCATCGCGATCTCGGTCTTCAGCGTCTCGAGATACGCTTCGACCGGCGCGTCGGACCGGGTGCCCTGGGTGCGGCAAGCGCAGAACCAGCACAGCCGGCGGCAGAACGGCACGTGGATATACAGGGAAATCTGCGAACCGGGCTCGATCTGGCCGATCCAGCCGGCGAAGTCTCCATCGTCCACCGACGCATTGAAATGGGGTGCCGTCGGGTAACTGGTGTACCGGGGCACCTTGGCGTCGAATAGACCGAGACGGGTGAGTTGCGATTCTGTGCTCATTCGACTAGCGTTAGGTCCACCCAAGGAACCTCTCCTTGATCGAAGTCAAAATTGGAAACGGAATGGCCGTTACCGACACGCCCGTTGCTCATATCGAGTGCTCCGATTGTCCGATTCGTCACCGCGCGGTCTGTGCCCGCTGCGAGACGGACGAACTGGAGGCGCTCGAGGCCATCAAGTACTACCGCACCTTCGACGCCGGTCAGACCGTGATCTGGTCCGGCGACCGGATGGATTTCGTCGGCTCGGTCATGGAAGGCATCGCCACGCTCAGCCAGACGATGGAGGACGGCCGCACCCAGATGGTGGGGTTGCTGCTGCCGTCCGATTTCGTGGGGCGCCCGGGGCGCGAGAGCGCGGCCTATGACGTGACCGCGACGACTCAGCTCACGATGTGCTGCTTCCGGCGCAAGCCGTTCGAAGAGCTGATGATCCGCACGCCGCATATCGGCCAGCGGCTTCTGGAAATGACGCTGGACGAACTGGACGCGGCGCGGGAATGGATGCTGCTTCTGGGCCGCAAGACCGCGCGCGAGAAGATCGCGAGCCTGCTGGCCATCATCGCCCGGCGCGACGCCACGCTGAAGCTCGGGCCGACCCGCGGCCGGATCGTGTTCGACCTGCCGCTGACCCGCGAGGCGATGGCCGACTATCTGGGCCTGACGCTGGAAACCGTCAGCCGCCAGATCTCGGCGCTGAAGCGCGACGGCGTGATCGTGCTGGAAGGCAAGCGCCATGTGACGGTTCCGGATTTCGATCGGTTGCTGGGCGAGACCGGCGATGACAGCGACGGCGGCATGCCGGCCTGAGGGCGTCCCCCAGGCCGGGCCGTCCGCGGCGCGTCAATGCGCCATCAGGACCGGGATCGTGGTCTTTTCAAGCATGCTGCGGGTCGCGCCGCCAAGGATCGCCTCGCGGAAGCGCGAATGGCCATAGGCCCCCATGATCATCATGTCGGCGCCGATATCCATCGCATGGCGCTGCAGCACGTCCGAGACCCGCGGCGTGGTCTTGGCCAGCACCGAGATTTCGGTCTTGACGCCATGGCGCGACAGCATCTGCGACAGCGCGCCGCCGGGGTCCGACCGGTCGGGGCCGTGCTTCGGCGGATCGACCACCGCGATATTGACCACCTCGGCGGCCTGCATCAGCGGCATCGCCTCTTTCAGCGCGGCCATGGCCTCGTCGCTCTGGTTCCAGGCGATGACGATCTTGCGCCCGATATGGGCGGTGTCGGCCCCGGCCGGCACCACCAGAAGCGGCGCATGCCCGTCGAACAGAACCGCCTCGGTCGCCGCCTCGTCCTCGATGCCGCGGCCCTCGCCATAGGGGCGGGGCATGATCACCAGATCCGAGAACCGCGCCCGCTGTGCGACCAGATGGCTGAGCCCGGCGATCTGCGCCACCGCGGCCTCGCTGCTCCAGGCGACGGTTTCACGGCCCATGCGGGCCTTGACGGCGCTCTCGATGGCGGCGGCATCTTCCTGGGCCTTGTGCAGGGTCTCCTGCTGGATGAAGGCGTTGGTGCCCGCGTAGTAATACCCGGTCTGGGTCCGGTCCACGCCGAGGCAGAGGATGTCCAGATGCCCCTCTTCGCGGGCGGCGAGGGTGATCGCCGGTTCGAGCGCCGAGTCGGAGATATCCGTGTCGGTGATGATGGTGAGGATGGTCTTGTAGCCCACCGCAATACTCCTTCGCGTCGTTGGTGACGTTGCGCAGACCATAAATGACCGCGATGTTCCAAGGCTTTGACCAAGATCAAGCTTGAATTGGACAAGCTAAAGAGAGATTGACTTGGATCAATGCATATCCGTGCATACCATAGAATACGTCACGGCATCGTGAGGGAGTCGGCCGAAGGCGGTTCGGTCGGTGAAAGACGAAGGGACTATCAATGTGGGACTACGTTAAGATCGCCGTCCTGGGCGTGATTGCGGTGTTCGCCGCGGTCGCCGCGTTCATGGCACGCGACATGGCATACATGGTGCACGCGGTGATCATCCTGCTGGTCACGGGCGGTCTCGCCGCCTGGACGGTGCGGGGACTCGGCGCACCGAAACCGGTGATCGACAAGACCGGCTACATGGACGATGTCATCCGGGCGGGTGTCATCGCGACCTGCTTCTGGGGCGTGGTCGGCTTTGCCGCCGGCACGTTCATCGCCAGCCAGCTGGCCTTTCCCGGCCTGAACTTCGAATGGGCCAGCGGCTACATGAACTTCGGCCGGCTGCGGCCGCTGCACACCTCGGCCGTGATCTTCGCCTTTGGCGGCAACGCCCTGATCGCGACGTCGTTCTACGTGGTCCAGCGCACCAGCGCGGCCCGGCTCTGGGGGGGGAGCCTGGCCTGGTTCGTGTTCTGGGGCTATCAGCTCTTCATCGTGCTGGCGGCGACCGGCTACCTTCTGGGCGCGACCCAGTCCAAGGAATATGCCGAGCCCGAATGGTATGTCGACATCTGGCTGACGATCCTCTGGGTGACCTATCTGGCAATCTTCCTGGGCACGATCTTCAAGCGCAAGGAACCCCATATCTACGTCGCCAACTGGTTCTATCTCAGCTTCATCGTCACCGTGGCGATGCTGCACCTGATCAACAACCTCAGCCTGCCGATCTCGATCTGGGGCTCGAAATCGGTTCAGGTCTTCTCGGGCGTGCAGGACGCCATGACCCAGTGGTGGTACGGCCATAACGCGGTGGGCTTCTTCCTGACCGCGGGCTTCCTCGGGATGATGTACTACTTCGTGCCGAAACAGGCCGAACGCCCGGTCTACAGCTACAAGCTCAGCATCATCCACTTCTGGGCGCTGATCTTCCTCTACATCTGGGCGGGTCCCCACCACCTGCACTATACCGCTCTGCCCGACTGGGCCGGCACGCTGGGCATGGTCTTCTCGGTCATGCTGTGGATGCCCTCCTGGGGCGGCATGATCAACGGCCTGATGACGCTCTCGGGCGCCTGGGACAAGATCCGCACCGACCCGGTCATCCGCATGATGGTCGTGGCCGTCGGCTTCTACGGCATGTCGACCTTCGAAGGCCCGATGATGTCGATCCGCGCGGTCAACTCGCTGTCGCACTATACCGACTGGACCATCGGCCACGTCCATTCCGGCGCTCTGGGCTGGAACGGCATGATCACCTTCGGCGCGCTCTACTTCCTCGCGCCGCGGCTGTGGAACCGCGAGCGGCTCTATTCGACCACGCTCGTCTCCTGGCACTTCTGGCTCGCCACCATCGGGATCGTGCTTTACGCCGCCTCGATGTGGGTTACCGGGATCATGGAAGGCCTGATGTGGCGCGAAGTCGACGCGCAAGGGTTCCTGGTGAACTCCTTCGCGGACACCGTCGCGGCCAAGCACCCGATGTATATCGTCCGCGCGCTCGGCGGGGGCATGTACGTCACCGGTGCCCTGATCATGTGCTACAACATCTGGAAGACCGCGACCTCCGCGCCCGCCAAGCAGGCGACGCCGGTTGCGGCGCCCGCTGAATAAGGACGGCAGCCATGTCCATTCTCGAAAAACACAAGATCCTTGAGAAGAACGCGTCGCTGCTCCTGGTGTTCAGCTTCCTCGTCGTGACCATCGGCGGTCTGGTCGAGATCGCCCCGCTGTTCTACCTTCAGAACACCATCGAGAAGGTCGAGGGCATGCGCCCCTACTCGCCGATGGAACTGGCGGGGCGCGACATCTACATCCGCGAAGGCTGCTATGTCTGCCACAGCCAGATGATCCGCCCGATGCGCGATGAGGTGGAACGCTACGGCCATTACAGCCTGGCGGCCGAATCGATGTACGACCACCCGTTCCAGTGGGGGTCCAAGCGGACCGGGCCCGACCTGGCGCGGGTCGGCGGGCGCTATTCCGACGCCTGGCATGTCCACCACCTGCGCAACCCGCAATCGGTGGTGCCGGAATCGGTGATGCCCAAATACGCCTTCCTCGAACGGCGCATGGTCGACCCGACCTACATGGCCGACAAGATGCGCACCCATGTCGCGGTGGGCGTGCCCTATACGGACGAGATGATCGAGAACGCGGTCGCGGATTTCAACGCCCAGATCGACCCCTATGCCGATGGCGTGGACGGTCTTCTGGAACGCTATCCGGGGGCGCAGGTGCGCAACTTCGACGGCAATGAGGGCATCTCGGAAATGGATGCGCTGATCGCCTATCTGCAGATGCTGGGCACGCTGGTCGACTTCTCGACCTTCGAGCCGGATGCGAGCCGCTGAGGACGGAGGCATGGATACCTATTCCGTCATGCGCGAGTTCGCCGACAGCTGGATGTTGCTGGCACTCACGGTGTTCTTCGTCGGCGTGATCGTCTGGGCCCTGCGCCCGGGCAGCGCCAAGGACCACCGGGACACGGCCAACATCCCGTTCCGGCATGAAGACAAACCTGCAGGCACCGAGGACGGTGCGACGTGCCGAAAGGAGGCGCGGACATGAGTTCGAGCGATCACAACACCAAGCCCGGCGAAGTCGGCACCACCGGTCACAGCTGGGACGGCATCGAAGAGCTGAACAATCCCTTGCCGCGCTGGTGGCTCTGGACCTTCTACGCCTGCATCGCCTTCGCCTTCATCTACTCGATGCTCTATCCGGCCTGGCCGCTGGTGACCGGGGCGACCCCGGGGCTTCTGGGCTATTCGACCCGGCACGCGGTCGAGGCCGAGATCAAGGACTACGAGGACCGCAATGCCGAGCTTATTGCCCGGGTCGCGGCGGCGCCGATGGAGGACCCGGCGGCGATCGAGGCAGACCCCGCGCTTTACAACTACGCGGTTCAGGGCGGCGGCGCGGTGTTCCGCACCTATTGCGCCCAGTGCCACGGGTCGGGCGCGGCCGGCGTGCAGGGGCAGGGCTATCCCAGCCTGCTGGACGACGACTGGCTCTGGGGCGGCAAGCTCGAGGACATCTACTACACCGTGACCAACGGCGTGCGGAACGAGGACAACCCCGACGCGCGCTGGTCGCAGATGCCCTCCTTCGGTACCGACGGGCTTCTGTCCGGCGAGGAGATCGACCAGGTGGTCCAGTACGTCCGGAAAATCTCCGGGCAGGAACACGATGCCGCATTGGCAAGTCAGGGCGAAACGGTGTTCCTTGATAACTGTGCTGCATGCCATGGCGAGGATGGCCGCGGCGACCGCACCGTGGGCGCGCCCAATCTGACGGACGCGATCTGGCTTTACGGTGGGGACGTCGCGACGCTGACCGAGACTGTGACGAAGGCGCGCTTCGGGGTCATGCCGACCTGGCAGGACCGTCTGAGCGAGGCGGAGCGCAAGTCGGTCGCGGTCTATGTCCACCAGTTGGGTGGCGGCGAATGATCAAACGACTTCCGGGGGCCAATGGCCCCCGGTCGATGGCACCGGCCCCCATCCTGTTCGCGCGTTTCCACGGGGGCCGGTGTCTATCCTCGCCCAAAACCTCCCCAATCGTCCAGCGCGCTATCTAAGAGAGCACTGTGCGTCCGCGCGCAGAATTAGAGTTTTTCCAGTTCTCACCCTGCGACCTGTGCGATTCGTCGTCAAAGACTCCGCAATCCGCCTCAGAAGTGAACGCCTCGTCGCTTTCCTTGTGAGGATGCAGGTTCTAGCTATCGAAGAACGAGGGCCCACGTCGCGACGCGACCGCAAAGGCACGCCGGACCCGGCCCGCAGCCCGAACGGAGTGAGCGTGTGAGCTCGACTGACCAGAATCCCGACCGCCTGTATTCCGCCCGCGAACCGATCTTTCCCCGGCGCGTGTCGGGCAAGTTCCGCAGCCTGAAATGGTGGCTGCTGGCGATCTGCCTCGGCATCTATTACCTGCTGCCCTGGGTCCGCTGGGATCGCGGACCGAACCTGCCCGATCAGGCGGTCCTGATCGACCTCGCCAACCGGCGCTTCTTCTTTTTCTGGATCGAGATCTGGCCGCACGAATTCTACTTCGTCGCCGGGCTGCTGATCATGGCCGGGCTGGGGCTTTTCCTCTTCACCTCGGCGCTGGGCCGGGTCTGGTGCGGCTATTTCTGCCCGCAAACGGTCTGGACCGATCTCTTCATTCTGGTCGAGCGCTGGGTCGAGGGCGACCGCAACAAGCGCGTGCGTCTGTGGAACGCGCGCTGGGGCGCCACCAAATGGCGGCTCAGGCTGACCAAATGGGGGCTCTGGCTTGCCATCGCGGTGGCCACGGGCGGCGCTTGGGTCTTCTATTTCGCCGATGCGCCGACGCTTCTGTGGAACCTGATCACCTTCCAGGCCCATGCGGTGGCCTATTCCACGATCCTGGTGCTGACGCTGACGACCTTCATCCTGGGCGGCTTCATGCGCGAACAGGTCTGCGTCTACATGTGCCCCTGGCCGCGCATCCAGGCCGCGATGATGGACGAGGACACCATCACCATCGGCTATCGCGAATGGCGCGGCGAACCGCGCGGCAAGCACCGCAAGGCCGAGGGCGCCGAGCGGCTGGGCGACTGCATCGACTGCAATGCCTGCGTCAATGTCTGCCCGATGGGCATCGACATCCGCGACGGCCAGCAGCTGGCCTGCATCACCTGCGGGCTGTGCATCGACGCCTGCGACGAGGTGATGGACAAGGTCGGCAAGCCGCGCGGTCTGGTCGACTACATGGCGCTGTCGGACGAAGCGCGCGAACGCGCGGGCAACCGGCCGAAATCGATCTGGAAGCATGTGTTCCGGGTCCGCACCATCCTTTACACGGCGCTCTGGTCGGCGGTCGGCATCGGCCTTCTGGTGGCGCTGTTCGTGCGGTCTGACATCGACATGACGGTGGCGCCGGTCCGCAACCCGATCTTCGTCACCATGTCGGACGGCTCGATCCGCAACACCTATGACGTGCGGGTGCGCAACATGCATGGCGACGAACGGGCGTTCCGCCTGACCGTGACCCCGGACGAGGCCTATGCCATTTCGGTCGAAGGCTCGGAAGACGGGACCTTCACGGTGCCGCCCGATGCGACCCTGCTCAAGCGGGTCTACATCGTGGCGCCCGCGGGCAGCCCCCCGGCCAATGCGACGACCTCGGATGTGCGGATCTGGCTCGAGGATCCCGCGGCCGCCGAGCGGACCTATGACGACACGGTCTTCAACGGGAAAGGGATGAAGTGATGGGCAGCGAACTGACGGGCCGGAAGGTCCTGATCTTCACGGTTTCGGCCTTCGCCGTGGTGGTCGGCGTCAACCTGACGCTGGCCTATCAGGCGGTGCATACCTTCCCCGGCCTGGAAGTCGCCAATTCCTATGTCGCGAGCCAGGAGTTCAACACCCATCTGCACGAACAGCAGGCGCTGGGCTGGACCACCAGCATCGACTATGACGAGGCCGAACGGGTGCTGGCGCTGCGCTTCGAGGAGGCGGACGGCAAGCCGGTCGAGGTGCGCGACCTCGACGTTCTGGTCGGCCGCGCGACCAGCGTGCGCGACGACAAGAGGCCGGCGATGCTGTATTACAACGGCACCTTCTCGTCGCCACTCGATCTGGGGCCGGGCTTCTGGACGATCCGCGTGACGGCCGCGGCCGAGGACGGCACGCCGTTCCGGCAACGGCTGCAACTTCACGTGGACGGCTGACCCATGGGCGCCGAGATGCAGATGCGTCCGGCGGCCTGCCCGGCCTGCGCGGTCGCGCCCTCGGCCGAAGCGCTGGCCGATGCCGAGGCCCCCAAGGACGCGCGGCTGTTCCTGTCCCTGCCGACGATCCATTGCGCGGCCTGTATTTCGGCGGTCGAACGGGCGCTGAACGGCACCGAGGGCGTCCGGAACGCCCGGGTGAACCTGACGCTGAAACGCGTCGCCATCGAGGCCGCGCCCGCCGTCACCGCCGACCGGCTGGTCGGGGTGCTGGAGGCCATCGGCTACGAGGCGCATGAACTCGACCCCGGTGTGATCGCGGCCACCGCGACCGACAAGGCCGGGCGCGATATCCTGATGCGGATCGCCGTCTCGGGCTTTGCGATGATGAACGTGATGCTGCTGTCGGTGGCGGTCTGGTCGGGCGCGGCGGATGCCACGCGCGACCTTTTCCACTGGGTCTCGGCGATGATCGCGCTGCCGACCATCGTCTTCGCCGCCCAGCCTTTCTTCCGGAACGCCTTTGCGGTCTTGCGGCACGGGCGGCTCAACATGGATGTGCCGATTTCGCTGGCCATCGCGCTGGCCGCGGGCATGTCACTGTATGAAACCGCCCAGCACGGGCCGCATGCCTATTTCGACGCGGCGCTGTCGCTGACCTTCTTCCTGCTGGCGGGCCGCTATCTCGACCACCGCACCCGCGCCGTCGCGCGTTCGGCCGCCGAGGAACTGGCCGCGCTCGAGGTGCCGCGCGCGCAGCGCCGAACGGCAACGGGCGAAGAGACGGTGCCGATTGCCGGGATCGCGGTCGGCGACGTGGTGCTGGTGCGCCCCGGCGCCCGGGTGCCGGTCGACGGGATCGTGGCCGAGGGCCAGTCGGAAATCGACCGCTCGCTGCTGACCGGCGAGAGCCTGCCCGCCTTTGCCGGACCGGGCATGGCGCTGAGCGCGGGCGAGGTGAACCTGACCGGGCCGCTGGCCATGACCGTGACCGCGGCCGGGCAGGACAGCTCGCTGCACCGCATGGCCGATCTGGTCGCCATCGCCGAAAGCTCGAAGAACCGCTACACCTCGCTCGCCGACCGGGCCGCGCGGATCTATGCCCCCGGCGTGCATCTTCTGGCTCTGGCGGCGTTTCTGGCCTGGCTCTGGATTTCCGGCGGCGACATCCGGCTGGCGCTGAACATCGCGGTCGCCGTGCTGATCATCACCTGCCCCTGTGCGCTGGGGCTGGCCGTGCCCGCCGTCACCACCGCCGCGTCGGGGCGGCTCTTCCGGCGCGGGCTTTTGATCAAGGACGGCACCGCGCTCGAACGTCTGGCCGAGGTCGATGCGGTCGTCTTCGACAAGACCGGCACGCTGACCCTCGGCGCGCCCGAGCCGACCAATCTGGGCGATCATCCCCGCCGCGATCTGGAAATCGCGCTGGCGCTGGCCGAGGGCTCGGCCCATCCGCTGGCCCGCGCGCTGGCCGAGGCGGGGCGCAAGGCCGGGCTTCACCCTGCCCGGGTCGCCGACATCCGCGAGGTGCCGGGCTACGGGATCGAGGGCGCCTTCGGCGGCGAGCGCGTACGCTTTGGCCGGGCCGCCTGGGTCGGGGCGCAGTCCGGGGCCGAGACCGCCTCCTGGCTGCAGGTGGGGGCGCGGGCGCCGGTGGCCTTCACCTTCGCCGACCGGCTGCGCCCGGGGGCCGAAGAGGCGGTGGCGGGGCTTTTGGCGCTGGGGCTGTCGGTGCGGCTGGTATCGGGCGACGCGCCCGGTCCGGTGGCGGATCTGGCCGCGCGGCTCGGGATCTCCGACTGGCAGGCCGAGGCGTTGCCCGAGGACAAGGCCGCAACCGTGCAGGCGCTCAGCCGCGCGGGTCGGCGCGTGCTGATGGTGGGCGACGGGCTGAACGACACCGCCGCGCTGGCCGCGGCGCATGTCTCGATCTCGCCCGCCAGCGCGCTGGATGCGGCGCGGGTGGCCTCGGACATCGTGCTGCTGGGCAAGGACCTGTCGGCGTTGTCGGGGGCCGTGACGACGGCGCGCAAGGCCACCCGGCGCATCCGCGAGAACTTCGCGATCTCGGCGCTTTACAACCTGATCGCGGTGCCGATCGCGCTGGTCGGGCTGGCCACGCCGCTGGCGGCCGCGCTGGCGATGTCGGCCTCGTCGATCACCGTCTCGCTGAACGCGCTGAGGGTAAGGTAGGCCCCATGCAGATCATCGCCTATCTCATCCCGATTTCGCTTTTCCTCGGAGGTCTGGGGCTTGGCGCCTTCTTCTGGGCGCTGCGCGCGCACCAGTTCGAGGACCCCGAGGGCGACGCCCGGCGGATCCTGAACGAGGACTGGGACGACCATCCCAAGCCCTGAAACCGGGCGCCTAGCTGACCCGCCGCGTGGTCAGCTTCAGAAACTTGCGCCGGTAATACTCCGCCCGCAGATACCGCCCCAGCCGCAGGCCCCGCCTGTTCGTCCGCCCCGCCGCCAGCAGCGACTGGCCGGGGTCCGCGGCCCGGTCGGGATGGCCAACCAGTTGCGGCACGACGACCAGGGCGCCCAGCGTCGCGATGTCCATCGGCCAGTCGGCCTTGCGCACCACCGGCGTCTGCGCCGCCAGAAGCGCCTTTGCCGCGGCGCGGTCCAGACTGTAGGCCACCGCCCCGTTCGCGGGCAGCGCCAGCCGGAACAGCCGATGGTCGCCAAGCGCGGGCACGCCCGGCTTCCGCAGGACGCGGGCACCCGAATGATAATACAGGATCATCGGATGCTTGAGGTGCCCGCCCGCGCCCAGGAACGCGGCGAAGGCGGGCGAGGGGATCGCATCGTCCTCCAGGATCACCGCATGGCTGTCCCCGCTGGCCAGAAAGGTTTCGTAGGCCTTGCGGTGGCTGAGCGCGCAGGCCTTTTCCCCGTCGCTCATGTCGCGCTCCATCGCGGCGCGGATCCGGGCGGCCGGGGCGACCGGCGTCAGGGCATCGCGGCGCGCATCGACCGCGTCGACGAAGCGGAAAGCCAGCCCGAGGGCATCCATGGCGGCGGTGACGGCCTGCCTCCGCTCGTGCGAGCGGTCAAGCGAGATGACGAGGATCATGTGCCCCCCGGACGGGTGTTTCTGTGCGGTTCGGGACGCCATAGCACGGGCGACAAGGACAGGCGAGCGGCCTCGCGTCAGGTCCGCTCTGCCAGTCCGGGCCAGGTCCGGTCGGCCTCGGACATCACCTCGGGGGGCGCGGGCCAGGCGACGGCCAGATCCGGGTCGTCCCAGCGGATGCCCCGGGCCTGCCCCGGAACATGGGGCGCGCCCATGTGGTACAGAACGACCGCGCCCGGTGTCAGCGTCAGAAAGCCGTGCGCCAGACCTTCGGGCAGGAACAGCGCGTTGGCGCGCCCGGCCGACAGCTCGACCGCCTGCCAGCGGCCGTAGCCGGGGCCGGGGCGCAAATCGACCGCGACATCCCAGATCCGCCCGGCCACGCAGCGCACCAGCTTGGCCTCGGCATAAGGCGGGTCCTGATAATGCAGCCCGCGCAGGGTGTGCCGCGCGGTGTTGGTCGACAGGTTCGCCTGCACCGGATCGAAGTCGAGCCCCGCCGCGCGGAATGTGTCGCGGCACCAGGCGCGCGCGAAGCTGCCGCGCGCATCGGCATGAACCGGGCTTTCGACCAGATACAGGCCGGGAAGATCGCCCTCGGTCAGCCTCACCGGACGATCAGTTCCGGCACGGCGGTCACGAAGCGCCCGCCCCAGTCGCGGATCGCGGCCTGCTGGTCCATCACTTCCTCGGCGATGTTCCAGGGCAGGATGACGAGGTAATCGGGCCTCTGCCGCGCGATTTCCTCGGGCGCCAGGACCGGGATGTGGCTGCCCGGCAGCAGGCGGTTCTGTTTCTGCGGGTTGCGGTCGACGACGAAGGCGATGTCGTCCCGCCCGATGCCCGCCACGTTCAGGAAGGTGTTGCCCTTGGCCGCCGCGCCATAGCCCGCGATCGTCTTGCCCTCGGCCCGGGCGCGGGCGACGAAGGCGCGGAAATCGGCCACGACCCGCGCGACCCTGGCGGCAAGACCCGCATAGCCCTCGGGCCGGTCAAGCTGCAGCGCCGCCTCTTCGGCCCTCAGGGCCGCGACCGCCTCGGTTTCGGCATGGGCGCCCGGATGGCCCACGAAGACCCGAAGCGAGCCGCCATGGGTCGGCAGCCGCTCGATATCGAAGACCGAAAGCCCGACCTCGCGCATCAGCCGTTCGACGAAGGTCAGCGACAGATAGGAATAATGCTCGTGATAGATCGTGTCGAACTGCACCTGCTCGATCAGCCGGGCCAGATGCGGAAACTCGAAGGTCGCGACGCCCTCGGGCTTCAGCAGGACCCGGAACCCGGCGGCAAAGCTGCGGATGTCGGGCACATGGGCCAGCACGTTGTTGGCGGCCATCAGATCGGCGGCAAAGCCCTCGTCGCGCAGCGCGGCCGCCGACGTTTCGTCGAAGAACATGACCCGGGTCGGCACGCCGATGCTTTCGGCCACCTCGGCGGCATGGCCCGCGGGCTCGACCCCCAGAACCGGCACGCCCATGGCGACGAAGTGCTGCAGCAGGTAGCCGTCATTCGAGGCGATCTCGACCACCCGCGACCCGGCCCCCAGACCGAAGCGGTCGGCCATGGCCTCGGCATAGCGGCGGGCATGGGCGACCCAGCCGGCCGAATAGGACGAGAGATAAGCATAGTCATGGGCGAAGATCGCATCGGCCGGCACCGTCTCGGTCGTCTGGGCCAGCCAGCAGGTCGTGCAGACCATCACATGCAGCGGAAAGCGGCGTTCCGCGGCGATGGACTCGGGGCTGTCGGGCAGGAAGCTGTTGGCCAGCGGCGTCTCGCCCAGATCGACGAGGGTCTGCTCCAGCGGGGCCTGGCAAAAGCGGCAATGGCGGGTCACGGCGTCCTGTCCTGATACTGGTCGATCTGCTGATCGGTCAGGCGGGCCGCGTCTTCGCCCGCCAGAAAGCCCGCATACCAGCGGGCGGTAAGATCGAGCGTCTCGGCGCCCGATAGCCGGGGCCGCCAGCCCAGCGTCCGTGCGGCCAGCCCCGCGTCGATGGCAAGATGGGCCATCTCGTGCGGGCCGCGTTCGGCCGGGGTGCTCAGCATGGGCTTGCGCCCGAGTGCCGCATAAAGCCCCTCGGCAAGCTCCGCGACGGTCACGGCAGGCGTATCGGGGGCGGGGCCGAAATTCAGCGCCTCGGGCAGGGCGCGGCCCTCGGCCAGCGCCTGCACGAAGGTCAGATACCCGTCGAGACAGTCCAGCACATGCTGCCAGGGGCGGGTGGCGCCGGGATTGCGGATCTCGGGCGGGGTCCCGGCCATCAGCGCGCGCACGATGTCGGGCACCAGCCGGTCGGCCGAGAAATCGCCGCCGCCGATCACGTTGCCGCCCCGCGCGGTCGCCAGCGGAACGCCGGCTTCGGCGAAGAAGGCGCGGCGGAACGAGGCGACCGCGATCTCGGTCGCGGCCTTCGAGGCGGAATAGGGATCATGGCCGCCCAGCCGGTCGGTCTCGGCGAAGGCGCGGCCGGAATTGTCGTTCTCGTAGACCTTGTCCGAGGTGACTACCAGCACGGCCTCCGGCCGGGCCTCGCGGCGCAGCGCGTCCAGCAGGTGGACGGTGCCCATCACGTTGCTGCCGAAGGTCAGCACCGGGTCGGCATAGGACAACCGCACCAGCGGCTGTGCAGCCAGATGCAGAACGATCTCGGGCCGCGCCGCGCGCACCAGCTCTGCGGTCCACCCGGCGTCGCGCAGGTCCGCCATGTGCGAGGCCGCAAGGTGGTCCTGCCCGAGACTGTCGTAAAGCGCAGGTCCCGGCTCGGGCGGCAGCGCGATCCCGGTGACCTCGGCCCCGCGGCGTGCCATCCAGCGGCCCGCCCAGGCGCCCTTGAACCCGGTATGCCCGGTCAGCAGCACCCGTTTGCCGGCCCAGAAGCTCACGCCCAGATCTTCCAGGGCGCCGTGCCCGAGGCCCAGAGGCTTTCCAGGTAGTTGCGGTCGCGCAGCGTGTCCATCGCGTGCCAGAAGCCGGGATGGCGCCAGGCCATCAACTGGCCGTCGCGGGCGAGCCCTTCCAGCGGCGCTCCCTCGAACGGGGTCGGGTCGCCCTCGATCCGGTCGAGCACACTGTGATCGAGCACGAAGAAGCCCCCGTTGATCCGGCCCTCGTCGCCCGGCGGTTTCTCGGTAAAGCGCTGGACCTCGGCCTCGGCGGTCATCTCGAGCGCGCCATATCGTCCCGGGGGGATCGCCGCAGCGACCGTCGCCTCGCGCCCGTGGCGGATGTGAAACTCGATCTCGGCGCGGATGTCGATATCGGCCAGCCCGTCGCCATAGGTCATGCAGAACCGCTCACCCAGATAGGGGCGGACCCGCTTGAGCCGCCCGCCGGTCATCGAGTCGGCGCCGGTATCGACAAGGGTCACCCGCCAGGGTTCCGCGACCGAATTGTGATAGGTGATTTCGCCGGTGCGGGTGTCGACCGTCATGTCCGAGGAATGCAGCACCAGATTGGCGAAATATTCCTTGATCATGTAGCCGCGATAGCCGCAGCAGATCACGAAATCGGTGATGCCATGGGCGGCATAGATCTTGAGAATGTGCCACAGGATCGGGCGGCCGCCGATCTCGATCATGGGTTTCGGCCGCAGATGGCTTTCCTCCGAGATCCGTGTCCCGAAGCCGCCGGCCAGAATGACTGCCTGCATGCCGCTGCCGCGCCCCCGTCGCCAGTTCATTGCCTCGGCCTTCGCCGTATCCTATCAAGGCGTAGCGTGCAATTCCGAAGCCCCCCGCGCCGCGTCAGGCGGCTTGTCGAAAAGTGACCACTCGATGTTCGCACCCTCCGACGATTGTGCCGTTTCCGGCCGCCAGACCGGCATCGTGCTTCTGGCCGAGGGCCGCAGCGGGTCGAGCTGGCTCGGGCAGCTGACCGATGCGACCGGTGTGATGGGGCAGTCCTCGGAATGGGTCGAGCCGAAGCTTCTGGGCGTCGATCCCCGCCGCACAGATGCAGAAGGATATGTCGCGGCGGTCGTCGCGGCGGCCAGCGGCGCCAACGGGCGCTTCGCGCTCAAGGTGTTTCCGCGGCACCTTCTGTGGTTCGGCGAAACCTACGGGGCCGATTTCCTGACGCTCTGCGCCCGGACGCATGACATTCATCTGGCGCGTCTCACCCGGCAGGACCGGCTGCGCCAGGCGATCTCGCTGGTCAAGGCGCGCCAGACCGGCCGCTGGTCGAGCGAACTGCGCGGCAACGACCGCCACACCGTCTTCGACCGGGCCGAGATTGCCCGGGCCATCCACTTTGTCGAACGCAGCGATGCTTTCTGGAATGCCTATGAGACGATCGCCGGGCTGGCGCCGAGGGCGTTCGTCTATGAGACGCTGCTTGAGGACCCGACCCCCTATCTCGACTGGGCGGCAGTGGCCCTGGGGGTCAGCTACGACGCAGCACCCGATGCGCGCTACGCGATCCAGCGCAATGCCGAGACCGAGGACTGGGTCGCACGGTTTCACCGCGATGCCGACGGCGCCGGGTCTCCGGCGCTCAGGGTCTGCGGCCCGGGCCGGGGCCGGGTCCAGGCGGTGATCCGCGCGCTGCGGGGCGATCCCGCTTACGGGCGCGATCTCTATCGGTTCTGATCCCCTGTCCGGGCTGGTCCCGGTCGCGCCGGACCCCGGCCGGACGCCCTCGTGCGCGGGGACGCCCTCCGCCCACCCGGCGTCGCGCGCGCGTCGATCCCGGCGCGAACCTCCCGTTGTGACAGGTCGCGCTTTCGGATAGGTGGGGCGCGCGGCTTTCATACGCTGTGCCGCCACGAGGACAGTCCCATGACGACCGAAGACCTGCCCCGCATCCCTGTCGCTGCCCCCTCGATCACCGAGCGCGAAGGCGATCTGGCGCGAGAGGCGGCGATGAATGCCTGGGGCCCCGGGCATTACGCCTACAATGCGCGGTTCGAGGCGATGATGGCCGGCCATGTCGGCGTGGCCCATGCCGCCAGCCTGCCGCACGCGACCTCGGGGCTGCATCTGGCGCTGGCCGCGGCCGGGATCGGGCCGGGCGACGAGGTGATCGGTCCCGACGTGACCTGGATCGCCTCGATGGCGCCGGTCAGCTATGTCGGCGCGACGCCCGTTTTCGTCGACATCCTGCCCGATACCTGGTGTCTCGACCCCGCCGCCGTCGAGGCTGCGATCACGCCGCGCACCCGGGCGATCATCGGGGTCGATCTGTACGGGTCGATGTGCGACTGGACGCGCCTGCGCGACATCGCCGACCGTCATGGGCTGGTGCTGATCGAGGACGCGGCCGAGGCGCTGGGCTCGACCTTTCAGGGCCGGGCGGCGGGGGCCTTCGGCGACATGGCGGTGTTTTCGTTCCACGGCTCGAAGACGATCACCACCGGCGAGGGCGGCATGATCGTGACCGATGACGCCGCGCTGTTCGCCCGCATCCAGAAACTGCGCGACCATGGCCGTCCGCCGGGGGACCGGTTCTTCCAGAACGACGAGGTCGCGTTCAAGTACAAGATGAGCGGGGTGCAGGCCGCGCTTGGCATCGCGCAGATGGAGCGGCTGGACGACCTGATCGCGCAGAAACGTCAGATCTTCCAGTGGTATGCCGAACGGCTGGCCGGTTTCGACGGGATCGCGTTGAACGCCCAGCCGCAATCGGTGTGCAATTCCTACTGGATGGTGACGGTCGTGCCGCAGGACCCGGAGGGTCCCAACAAGTTCGCGCTGCAGGCGGCGCTGTCCGATCAGGCGATCGACAGCCGGCCGTTCTTTTCCAGGCTGACGACGCTGAAGGCCTATCGCGACCGGGCCGACTGCGCGCGGTTCCTGCCAGAGCATCCCTGCGGTGAGTTGATGGCCCGCAACGGCGTCAACCTGCCCTCGGGCTACAACATGACCGAAGCCCTGGTGGACCGGGTGTCGGGTGCGCTGATCCGCAGTCTCGACCTCTAGCGGCCCGGCAGACGCCGGGAGGACGCGGGCGCCGCGATCGGCCGGTGCCCGATAATCCCTCAATCCGTCCAATTCGGCGGCATGTCCCCGGCAGCCCGGCCCGTGCCGCCGGTGCGGGCAAAGGCGACGACAGTCCTAGGGTTTTCCGGCTTGATGCCCGGGGCCCCGCGGCTATCGTCGCGCCCGTCGTTGGCGTTCGGACGGGCGGTGCGCGGGCCGCGGGTCCCTGCCCGGCCGGGGCGCCGGTTTCCGGGGGGGGGGACGATGGCCGACTCGAAGACTGTTCGCGCGATGCCCGAGGCGCCGCGTCCCGAGGCCGCCGCCGATCCGCTCGGTGCGCTGGTCTGCGAAATCTACGGAACCGCGCTGCGGCCCGAGGCCTATGAACGGCTGGTCGATGCCTGGGATCGCGCCATGGCGCGGCCGGGGACGCTGGCGGCGCCGCTTCTCGATCCCGAGGCGGCGCGGCGCCATGTGGACTAGGCCCTGCAGATCCTCGATACCGGCACGGCCTTTCCCGACATCGACCGGCTCTTCGCGCTTTATGCGCATCTGCCCGCCCTGCTGGTCTCGGCCGAAGGCGTGGTGCTGCGCGCCAATGGCGAGGCCGACGCCCTTCTGGGGGCCGATGCGGCCTGTCCCGGCCGCGACGGTGCCTCGGGTCCGGCCTGCGCGACCGCCGGACCCGGGCGCCAGGCGCAGGCGCAGCGGCTGCTGCAGGGGCGGCTTCCGGGGTCGCTGGTGCGCCGCATCCCGGTCACGCTCGAAGGCACCCAGCCCTGCGATTTCGTCATTCTCTTCGACCGCGCCGTGAATACCCGGGTGGCGCGTGACATCGCCGCTGCCTTCGATCTCAGCGAGGCTGAAACCGAGGTCCTCGGCCTGTCGCTGCAATGCCTCAGCCGCAAGGAGATCGCCGCCCGGCGCGGGGTCTCGCCCGAAACGGTCAAGAAACAGTCCGAACGGATCTTCGCCAAGACCGGCGCCCGGTCGCAGCTGGAACTGACCCTGATCAGCGCCTCCATGTATCGCGACCCGGCGGCGCCGGTCCGGCCCGGCCGCCCCGACCTGCGCGCCTGCGCCTTGCCCTATTTTCCGGACGAACGGGTGCTGTGCGACGGCCGCCGCACCGTGACCTATCGCGTCTTCGGCGATGCCGAGGGTCAGCCGGTTCTCTTCCTTCACGGCACCTACGGCTTCTGCCTCTGGCCCGAGCAGGCCGAACGCGAGGCGGCGCGGCGCGGCTACCGGGTGATCGTCCCGATCCGGCCGGGCTATGGCAACACCACTGGCACCGCGCCGGGCGACGGCGTCCTGACCCGGATCTTCGACGACATCCGCCAGATCCTCGACCGCGAAGGCGTGCGGGCCGCCTCGGTGGTGACGCTGGAAAACGACAGCTTTCTGGGCTTTGCCTTCGCCAACCGCTGCCCCGACCGGGTCCGCGCGCTGATCGCCTTCGCGGGGGTGCTGCCGATGACCCGCGAGGTTCAGTACCGCCGCATGGACAAGTGGCATCGCTTCGTGGTCGGCACGGCGCATTACACGCCCGCGCTGATCCCGCTGGTCGCCCGGGCCGGGTTTCACTACGCCGCCCGGATCGGGCGCGAGGACTTCGTGCGGCAGGTCTATGGCGACTCGCCGCCCGACCTGCGGGTGATGGCCGACGCGGCCACGCGCGAGGTCATTCTGGCCGGCACCCGGGTCGCCCTGTCGCCGCGCCATCTGGCCCACCGGGCCTATGCCCAGGAGATGCGCGAATTCGCCCGGGGCGACTGGACCGAGGCGGTCGAGGCCGTCCGCAACCGCCGCTTGCCGGTGCGCTTCGTCAACGGCACCACCGACCCCATTGCGCCGCCGGAAACCGTGCAGGAGTTCCGCGAGGACTACCCCTGGATCGACTTCGAACTGCATGACGATGCGGGGCAGTTCATCTTCTTCAGCCATTGGCCGCGACTTTTCCACGCCCTCGAAAGCCTTCCCGGCCGCGCTGGCCCAGGGGCTTGATCCGGGTATCATCGCCGGTCCTGTCCTGCACCGTCCATTCCCCAACGGGGGAATTGCGCGGGCCGCGCGCGGCCCATAACGTGCAAGGCAACCGCCGGATGTGCGGCGGGATCCGGTCGGTGTCCGGTCGGGGGCAAGCCGCAAGGCCGTCGTCCCCGCCCCGCGGCCGACCGCCTTGCCCGGGAAGCCCGGCCGGTCCCGGCTCGCTTCCGTCAAAGCCGCTTCGGGGCGCGTCCGGCCCGCCCCGGGGCCCGTTTCAAGTCCAAAGACAGAGAGAGACGATGACCACCTGTTTTCCGCTTCCGCTGGCGGCCCTGCTGCTTGCCGCGCCGCCGCTTGCCGCCGAGATGACGCTTGGTTCGCCCGACCTGACCCCGGGCGAGGCCATCGGGCCCGAGTTCGTCTTCGACGGCTTCGGCTGTTCCGGGCCGAACCTGTCGCCCGCGCTAAACTGGTCCGGTGCGCCCGAGGGCACCGGAAGCTTCATCCTGACCGTCTACGACCCGGATGCGCCGACGGGATCGGGGTTCTGGCACTGGTCGCTGTTCAACCTGCCCGCGGACACCGTGGCGCTGCCGCGCGGCGCGGGCAAGGCGGCCGACCTGCCCGCCGGCGCGGTTCAGGCCCGCAACGACTATTCGCAGAACGCCTATGGCGGCCCGTGCCCGCCCGAAGGCGACGCCCCGCATCGCTACGTCTTCACGATCTATGCGATGCCGCAGGACGCGCTGCCCATCGACGAAACCGCCTCGGGCGCGGTCGTGGGCTTCTTCGCCCATACCGGCGCGCTGGACAGCGCAAGCCTGACCGCGACCTACGGGCGTTGATCCTGAAGCGGAGGAGGGGGGGGGGCCTGGCCCAAGGGCGCTCCGGTGTCTTCGGGGCCAGGATGCCTCTCCGGTGCCGCGCGGGCGGCGCGGCGCCGGGATTCCTTCCTGCTGGAACGAGGAGAATCGCAGTGAAAGCCAGCGTTTTCGCCACGATTGCCCCGGCCACGCTGCCTGCTTTCGCGGTCCCGGCCGCCACCGTTTCCTGCACCACCGTCGCCCATGTCAGCGTCAGCGGCCATTTCGCCGACTTCGATCGGGAGCGGTTGGGAGACAGCGATAGGCTTCAGGACCAGTCCCTGCTTTCCGGCGCCTCCAGGTCCGAGGCTTTCATCGACATGTCCGGCGAGGGGCCGTTTTGCGATCTGGACCCGATCACCGGTCTGCCGCGCGCCCAAAGGGCGTCCGCAAGCCTCTGCTGGGACCTGACAACCGGTACCTTCCGGGTCGAGACCTTCGCCTGTTCCACCAGCGACGCCCACGCGTCGAGTTCGATGGCCGCGGTCCACACCCCGGAGCGGGTGACCGTTCAGAACGACGGCGCGCTTTTCGCCAATATGGGGCCAGCGGCACCTATGCGACGACGGGCCCCTCCCACAATCTCGAATACTCGGTCCATCCGATCAACCTGAGCGCTCTTGCGAGGGGTGAGGCCGACCTGGCCAGCGACATCGATCAGATCGACCAGGACGGGACGAACGCGCCGCTGAGCGATACGATCGACCGTTACCTGATCGCTTCCGTGCCCGTCCTTGCCGGAGACGTGGTCGATGCCATCTTCACGTATCGTTTCGGCAGGCCGGTGAGTGACGGGATGGCCAGCTACGACTTCAACCACACCGTCCTGGCGGGGATCGGCGCGAGCGAGGGCGTCGGCTACAGCTTTGCCGACCCGGTCTTCCTGTCGAACCAGGCGCTCGGGTTCGACCCCGCGCCGGCCCCTCCGCCGGCATCGGCAGCTTTGCCGCTGGGCGGGCTCGCGGGGCTGGGCCTTGGGCGCCGCCGCCGGATATCGGGGGCCCGACCGGCCCTTGCGCTTTCGCCTGCCGGGCGTCCGGGAGGCGCATGCCCCGACAGGCGCGGCAACGTGCCCTTTGGCGGCGGAGGCGCGCCGCATTGAGGGCGACGCACGGTCCTTCCCTGTCGGAGGGGCATGGAGGCCCGACAAGGCCGACGGGTCGCGCCCTCGCTTCACCCGGCCTGGGCGACAGATCCGCCGTTCGGCAAGGACACGGCGCGGGCCGTCAAGCGCGCAGGACCGCGATGGAAAGGTCCGACGTCCTCCGATCATTGCCGCGAGGACGGCGGTCCGGATCGCCACGCCGGAACGTGTCGGACCGGCGGCTCCGCCGCGGCATCGCCGTTGCTCGTCAGGCCGGACAGGACGCTTGCAGGCAGGGCGCCAAGCGACGTCTGCCGCCCGGCGCGGGCGGCGGCGGCATCTCCTGCGAACAGTACCTCGTCGGCCGGGCGCAGGCGGATCAGGCGCTCGGCTTCGTCCAGGGTCGAGAACTCATCCAGCAGTCGGGCGGCGTTCCGGCGCGCCCCGACGGCGTCTCCGGCCCGGACTTGCCTGCGCAGCCGGATCTCCAGGGCGCGCCGGCGCCAGCGACGGCCCATCCGCACGGCAAGGCGTCCGGCAGGGCTGCGGCCGCGCGTCGCGAGCGCCGCTGTGGCCAGAGCCGACAGCCCGGCCAGTCCCCAGAACGCCCAGCCCGGAGGGCCGACGGGCCGCGCCCGGGGACCCGCGCTGGCGGAAAAGCTGGCATAGCCGATGGGGGCGGCGGGGATCGTGGCCGACCGCGCTGTCCTGTCGCCGGTATCGAACCAGGGCAGGGTGATGGCCGGAATGACGCCCGGCTCGCCCGTGACCGGACGCAGATGCCACGTCCAGACCACCGTCGCGACCGGCCCCTCCGGCGTGACCTGGAAATCGCGCTCTTCGGGCGGGGCGAAGACGATCAGCCAGGGCTGTCGCAGGTCCGGCTGCGGCGGCATCCTCTCGGGCGTGGCGCCGAAGGCGCGCAGCACGACCCGGCGTGTGGCGCCTTGTCCGTCGGCCAGCCGCGCCGGATCGACATCCCAGCTGTCGGAAATCTCCAGCGCGCGCAGCGGAAGCCAGCGATCGGTGCCCGTCGCGGGTTTCGGGCGCACGTTCAGCGCGACGGGGGCCGAGCGGACCGTGACCGTCTTGCGCCCGCCATCCGGCCCCAGAACCTCCAGCGCATGGGCGACGGGAAGGATGCGCAGCGCGCCCGCCCGGCGCGGATAAAAGGCGATCCGCCGCTCGAACACCCGCGCCGGACGCCCGTCGATACGCTCTTCTTTCCAGCGGTCCTGCCCCAGCCTCACCCAGTCGAAATCGGTCATCGGCCGCAGCTTGACCTCCTCGCGCGTGATGACCTGCCGGTAGATGCCGCGCAGGGTCGCAAGCACCATCTCGCCCTCGAAGGGCGCGACCGCGCGCGGATCGAGGATCAGCTCGAGCCGGGGGGCGTCGCGATCCTGCGCCCGGTCCTGCGCATGTGCGGGAAGCGCGATCAAAAGCAGGAGAACGAGAAGCCTCACCATCTGTCGGCCTCGATTTCCTGCGCCTCGCCCGCGGCCTGGCGGCGCGCCATCTCGGCGGCCAGCCGGGCCCTGAGATACGCGCCGGGGGCATCCTCGAGTGTGTCGAGCCAGGCACTGTCGGCCGCGGCGCTGCGCTCGCCGGTGACCGGGCGCCGGTTCGAGTCGCGCTGCGGATCGGTCTCGCGCTCCAGGATCGGCCGGTCCGGCGCGTCGGGGTCGAAGGCGACGGTGCGCAGCCCCGCCTCGGCCAGGATCGTCTCGATGCGCCCGTGGCCCATGGCTTCGCCGACGACCGGCGGCACCAGCGCCTGGACGATGTCGCGGTTCCGGCGCGCCGCGTCGTCGTTGCGGTTGGCGAAGAGGACGGCGTCGAAATAGGCGACGGAAAGGGCATAGTCTCCGGTCGCGGCCAGCGTCAGCCCCCGGTTATAGGTGGCGCCGCGCCCGAGGGCCGCGACGGCCGCATCGGCCTCGGCATGGCGACCGGCGTCGTAAAGGGCCGCCGCCCGCGCCGCCGGATCGCCGATCAGCGGCAGCGCGAGCGACGGAAAGCCCGCGCGCCACAAGAACTTGCCCCAGGCCTGCGGACCGGCAAGCAAAGCGCAGGCCAGCGCGCAGGCCAGCGCGCAGGCCAGCGCCTTGGCTGTGGGATGGCGCGGTTTCATGTCGATGGCCGCCGGAACAGGGCCGCAAGCGGCAGCAGCGCCAGAGCGGCCAGCCACGGGCCGTGATCGCGGTATTGCAGGGCCCGCAGGTCGGGGGCGTCGGGCTGGCGGTCGCGCCGCCGGGGCAGAAGGCGGTCGATCCCGGCCGGTGCGGTGGCGTCCGCGACCCGCCCGCCGCCGGCCTCCGCCACGGCGGCCAGCGCCGTGCGCGAGGCGGAGGGCATCCCGTAGGGCGGGGCATCCTCTGGCACGAAGATCGCCGAGACCCGGCTTCCCTCGGCAGCCATCCGGCGGGCGATCTCCGTCGCCTCCGGCCCCATCCCGCCGCCATCCGACACGAGGACCACATCGGGTGCCCGTGCCCCGGCATCGGCCAGGGCACGCCGTGCGAGGGTCAGGGCGCGGTCGGGCCGGGTGCCTGCGACCGGCATGGTCCCGCGGTCGGCCACGGCGATCAGGCCTTGCACAAGGCCGGGGTCGTCGGTGGGCACGCTGGCCAGAAAGCTTTCGCCCGCATAGACGATCAGGCCGGTGGGGCGGTCGGCCTCGATGTCGATCAGGCGCGCAAGGGCCGCCTGCGCATCGTCCAAGCTGCCGCCCTCGGTCATCGAGGGCGAAAGGTCGAGCAGGATCATCAGCCTGTCGGTGTTGCGCGGAACGGGCGCGTTCGGCGCGCGGCTGGCCGGTCCCGCCAGCCCGGCAAGAAGCAGCGCCATCGCAAGGCTCATCAGCCAGGGGGCGGCGCCATTGCGGGGGGCCGACACCCAGCCGCGCCCGCGCATCGCGTCCAGCAGATCGGCGTCGATCACGGCGCGCCAGGCGCCCAGCCCGTCGGCCCGGCGTGCGACCAGCGCGCCGGCGACCAGCGCCAGCGGCAGGCCCGCCAGCCACAAGGGCCGCAGCAGAAGGACCTCCGGGCCGGTCATGCCGTGTCCCGCGCCTGCAGAACCATCGCGCCCCCGAGGCAGAGCGCCGCGAAGGCCGCGGGCCAGGTCCAGAGCCCCCGCCAGGTCCGCAGCGGGGGCAGGGCGGCAAGGCTCGGCTCCAGCCGGTCGACGGCCTCGGCGACGGCCTCAAGGTCGTCGGTGGTCCGGACCCGGAACGTCTTGCCCCCGGCGGCCTCGGCGATGCGGCGCAGGGTATCCGCATCGACCGCGTCGCGGGACACCGGGTCATCGGTCAGGTCCGCCGGTCCCAGGGCGATGGTGTAGACCCGCATGCCAAGGTCGCGCGCGGCCCGGGCCGCCGCCACCGGATCGACCGGCCCGGTCGTGTCGCGCCCGTCGGACAACAGCAGGATCACGCGGCTTCCGCCGTCGCGATCCCGCAGCCGGCGGATCGCAAGGCCCAGCCCGTCGGCAATCGCCGTGGCCTTGCCCGAAACGCCGATCTGCAGGCCCTCGATGACATCGGCCACCGCAGCCAGGTCATGGGTGGGTGCCGCCGCCACATAGGCGCGCTCGCCAAAGACGACGAGCCCCACCCGGTCGCCGACGCGCCCCCGGACGAACGCCGCCGCGACGGCCTGCACCGCGGCCAGCCGCGACACCGTCTGCCCGTTCAACCGGAAATCCTCGCGCTCCATCGACCCGGACAGATCCAGCGCCAGAACGATGTCGCGCCCCGAGGCCGGGAGGACATCCAGAACACGCTCCTGCCTCGGCCCGGCCAGCGCGGCCACCAGGGCGATCCAGGCCGCGCCCAGCGCGATCGACCGCGCATGGCGGCGGACCGGGGCCGATCCCGCCGCGTGGAACGCCGTGGCCAGCGCCGGAGGCAGGCCAAGAGCGCCCGCACCCGGCCTTTGCGGCGGCAGAAAGCGCACCAGCAACAAGGGCAGCGGCAGAAGGGCCAGCACCCAGGGGAAAGACAGGCTCATGGCTTCGCCCTCCGGGCCGCCGCGATCACCGCGGCTTCAAGCGGCGCGGGATCGGGCGCCGTCCCGGGGTCGTAGAGCGCCTGCCGCATCGACGGCGGTGCCGTCCCGCCCAGGTCGCGCAGCAGCAGGGCAAGACCCGCCAGCCGCTCCTGCGGCGGCAGGCCGGCCAGCGCGGCGATGGCGGCGCGGGCCTCGTCCAGGGGCCGGGCGCGCGGCGCCGTCACCGCCCGCCAAAGGGCCGACAGGATCGCCCCGGCCAGCAGCCCCAGCGCCAGCGCGACGCAGGCGTCCTGCAGACCGAACCGGGCGAAATCGGCCGGAACGCGGACCGGTGCCAGACGGGAGACAAGCTCGTCGGGGGTCATGCCGGCAGGACCTCCGCCGCATCGGCCCGGACGACCCGGACCGCAATCCCGCGGTCCGTCAGAAACGCCGCCGTGCCCGAGGGGCCAAAGCGCCCGCGGATCAGGGCATGACCGATCCGGGCGGTCAGACGCGCCCGCGGCGGGGCGGTTTCGACGGCATCCTGAACCAGCAGAACCTCGAAAGGATTGCGACACATCAGGTCGGTGGCGATGTTCGCGAACGCTGCGCCGGGGCTGTCCATCCCGGTCGCGAGGACAACCGCCGTGCCCGAGGGCACGCGCGCGGCAACCGCCGCGAGCCCGTCGCAAAGCGGGGCCGCCTCGCCCGCGGCCTGCGCTATCGCCTCGGCATGGCTGCGCGCGAGACCGGCCGCGATCTCCAGCATCGCCGCCTGCCGGGGGCGGGAGGGCCACCAGTCCAGCCCCGCGTCGCGCAGGATCGCCAGCCCGACCCGTCCGCCCGCCAGCACGCAGGCCCAGCCCTCGACCGCCGCCGCCTCGGCCGCCGCGACCGACCGGAACCGCCCCCGCGTCCCCTAGAACATCGGGCCGCGCAGATCGACGACCAACAGCAGGCTGCGCTCGACCTCCTCGTGGCGCCGCCGCAGCTGCGGCCGCCCGCTGCGCGCGGTGGCGGCCGGATCGACAAGCCGCGGATCGTCGCCCTCGAGGAAGGGCCGCAGGTCGTAAAGATCGCCGCCCTCGCCGCGCCGCGGCCCGGACAGCGCCGCGACCCGTCCGCGCGCGAGCCC
Organism: Rhodovulum viride; assembly: GCF_003265965.1. NCBI lineage: Bacteria > Pseudomonadati > Pseudomonadota > Alphaproteobacteria > Rhodobacterales > Paracoccaceae > Rhodovulum > Rhodovulum viride. Next base: position 173,038 of record NZ_MUAV01000007.1, read on the forward strand.
CGCAGCGGCGTTCGGCCCGACCCGAGAGGCCAGCGCCACAAGCCGGTCCCGCGACAGCACGGCCCCCGATATCGCCTCGCCGCCCATCACAAGGGCTCCACCGCCGCGAGGATCTCGGCCATCAGCCCGCGCGAGGTCTCGCCCGCGGCCCGGGCCCGCCAGGTCGGGGCCATGCGGTGGCACAGCACATCGGGCGCCAGCGCCGCCACGTCTTCGGGAACCGCGTAATCGCGCCCGTTCAGCCAGGCCCGCGCCCGCGCCGCCGCCGCCAGAGACAGGGTGCCGCGCGGACTGACCGCATGCTGGATGCGCCCGGTCACCGCCAGCCCCTCGACCGCCGTCCGCGTCGCCATCACCAGCGCCACGATATGGCGCCGGAGCGCGGGCGACAGGTGCACCTGCACCACCTCGGCCTTCATCGCGGTCAGCGTCGCGAGATCAAGACAGGCCGCGGCAGGACCGGAAGGAGCGCGCAATTCGCCCTCGACGAGATCGAGGATCGCCAGTTCCGTCTCGGCATCCGGCAGCTCCAGCAGGACATGAAACAGGAACCGGTCCAGCTGCGCCTCGGGCAACGGGAAGGTGCCTTCCTGTTCCAGCGGGTTCTGCGTCGCCACGACCATGAAGGGATCGGGCAGGGCGCGCGCGATGCCGCCGCTGGTCACCTGGCCCTCGGCCATGGCCTCCAGCAGGGCGGATTGCACCTTGGGCGGGGCGCGGTTGATCTCGTCCACCAACACGAGCGAATGAAAGACCGGCCCCGGCAGGAACACCATCTGCCCGCTTTCCGGCCGCCAGGCCTGGGTGCCGGTCACGTCCGAGGGCATCAGGTCGGGCGTGCACTGGATGCGGGCAAAGCTGCCCTCGACCGCGTCGGACAGCCGCCGCACGGACCGCGTCTTGGCCAGCCCGGGCGGCCCCTCGATCAGGATATGCCCGCCGGTCAGCAGGCAGATCACCAGCCGTTCGACAAGAGCCGCCTGTCCGATCAGCCCGGCCTCCATGCGCTGCGTCAGCCGTCGCGCCGCGTCGGCCAGCGTCTCCGCCCGTGCAAGATCTTCCATGCGCGCCTCCCGAAACTCCCGTTTCAGCAAGGCATGAAGCCGGCCGATGACAAAGCCTTTCCCGGCAAACCGCGAAAGGTCGGGCAAAATGCCCGCGACAAACAGGCAGGTTTCCCCGATCCTCGGGACAGGAGATCGGGGAGGATATCCTATGAGCTTGAGGCTGCGGCTCGTTCTGACGCTCTGGCTGGTGACGCTGCTGGCCGGCGCCCTCACGGTCGGCTTCGCGGCGACCGCCGCCTACGAGACCGCCGACCGGTCCACCCGCAACACGCTGACCCGCGCGGGCTATGCCCTCGAACGCGCCTATCACATGGAGCCGCGCGCGGGCGATCCGCTTTATACCGAGATGACGTCGATCAAGCTGCTGGGCCTGATGGCCCCGGGCACCTGCATCCGGTTCGAGCAGCGCCTGATCTCGGAGCGGCGGATCTGCGCCAGCTGGCAGATGTTCGGGCCGATCGCGCCGGACGGCTTCCGCAAGACGGTCACGCGGGTCTTCGGCCCGGTGGCGCCCGCGACCGGAGAAGGCCGCGCCCCGGGGGGCGGGATCTTCTCGGTCGAGGTGACCTTCGATCCGGTCGCCGCCGCGACGCTGGCCTGGCAGCGGGTGCGGCTTGCGCTCTGGCAGACGCTGGGCATGGCGGCGGGGGTGCTGTTCCTCGGCACGCTCGCGATCTATTCCCGGCTGGAACCGGTGGGACCCATCGTCCGGGGGCTCGACCGGCTCAGCGCGGGCGATCTCGACACCCGCGTGACGCGCTCGGGCGCGCCGGAATTCCGCAAGATCGCCGATGCGGTCAACCGGCTCGCGCAGCAGCTCACGGCCAGCACCGAGGCGCGGCGGGTCCTCACGCGCCGCCTGATCGAGGTCGAGGATGTCGAGCGGCGGCAGCTGGCGCGCGACCTGCATGACGAATTCGGCCAGATGCTGACGGCGACGGCGGCGCTGGCCGCCTCGATCGGCCTGGCCGCGCCGCCCGGACACCCGGCGCTGGCCCGCGATGCCGAGGCCATCGGCGCCAATATCCGGGCCATGATGACCTGCCTGCGCGGCGCCTTCGCCCGGCTGCGTCCGCCCGATCTCGACGAGGTCGGGCTGACCGCCAGCCTGCGCGGCATGCTCTCGGGCTGGCAGGCGCAAAGCGGCGCCCGGCTGCGGCTGGACAGTACGCTGGACGAGGACGGCCTGAGTGGCGCGGTCGCGCTCGATCTCTACCGGATCGTGCAGGAATGCGTCACCAATGCCATGCGCCACGGCACGCCCTCCCGGGTCGATGTCGCCCTGCATGCCGAGGGCGACGCCATCGTCCTGACCGTCGAGGACGACGGCGGCGGCCATATCGACGGGGGCGCGCCCGGCCATGGCCTGATCGGCATGGCGGAACGCACCGAGGCGATGGGCGGCAGGCTACGGCTGGAAGAGGGCGCCCGGGGGGTGCGCATCCGCGTGCGCTTGCCGATGGCGCGGGGGCGCTCTGCGGCATGAAGGACTGCAGCGTCATCATCGTCGACGATCACCCGGTCGTGCGCGAGGGCTACCGCCGCCTGATCGACCTGCAACCGGGCCTCAAGATCGCCGGAGAGGCCGAGGATGCGCGCGCGGCCTATGCCCAGTTCCGCGCCTTGCGGCCCGATGTCGTGGTGATGGACGTGACCCTGCCCGGCGCCAGCGGGATCGAGGCGATCCGGCATATCCGCCAGTACGATGACAGTGCGCGGATCGTGGTCTTCACCATGCATCTCAGCGCGGCCTTCGCGCTCAAGGCCGTCCAGGCGGGGGCCATGGGTTACATCACCAAAAGCAGCGATCCCAGGCTGTTGGTCGAGGCGATCTTCGGCGCCTTGCGCGGGCAGACGGTGATTTCGCCCGACGTGATCGAGGCCATCGCCCGCGACCGCATCTCGGGCATCGGCACCGGCCTCACCGATCTCAGCCCGCGCCAGACCGAGATCCTGTGCCTGCTGGCGCGGGGCTGGTCTGCCGAGCGCATCGCCGGGGAACTGTCGATCAGCCCCAAGACGGTGCGCAACAACCACTACCAGATCAAGAGCATCCTCGGTCTCGAAACCGATGCCCAGCTGGTCTGGTTCGCGCTGGAGACGGGGTTGCTGCCCGCCATCTGACCGGAGCTCCGCGCCCGGGTGTGCCATGGGCCGAGGCCCCCGCGGACCGGATCGCCCGGGACGACGGCGCGACGCGCACGGGCAGGATGGCGCGATCGGCCCACTCAGGATCCGATCCGGCCCATCGCAGAAGACAGGGACGGTCGCACGGCGCGGGTTCGGCGCGGGCCTAGACCTCGATCGTGACCGACGGCGCGCTGCGTTTCGCCTCGCCCTGATAGACGGCCTCGATGTTGTTGCCATCGGGGTCCAGCACGAAAGCGGCATAATATTGCGGATGATAGGCCCGTATGCCCGGCGCACCGTTGTCGGTGCCCCCATGGTCCAGCGCGGCGCGGTGGAAGGCATCGACCGTCGCGCGATCCCTTGCCTGAAAGGCCAGGTGATGGCGCCCGGTCAAGGCGCCCGCGGCCGTCGGGCTGTCCGCCGACGACACGACAAGCTCATCCGCCAGGAAGCACCCCCGGTCGGTGCCGAGCACCGGGATCTCCAGCACGGCCATGACGGCCCTGTAGAAGCGTTCGCTCGCACCGAGATCCCGGACCACAAGCTGAATGTGATCGATCAGTCGTCCTCGGTGGAGCCGGATCTCTGCCATGGTCCTGGTTTCCGTCGAGCGGAAGAAGCATCTCTCCTTCGCACAGTCCCGAGCGAAAGCAAGGCCCCCGGGGCGCGGATCTGCACCTCTGCCCGGCCTCGGGAACCGGAACCGCCGGGTCCCGGGCTCAACGACCCGTGGCGCGAGCCGCGCGCACGAAACCCGGCCTCAGTCGGCCGAAGGCCCTGCCGCAGGTCGCACCACGGGACCCCTGGCGGTCCGGGCGACCGGGGTGAGGGGCGCCCGAGACGGCCGGGCGGATCGAAGTGCGGGCGCTGGGCCGCAGGAGGTAACCGCCATGAAGCGGCGAGCACGCGTCGGCCTCTCGGGGCGCGCCAGGGGCCGCGTCGCCAGGGTGTTCGCCCGGCGCCACGCGCTGTCGTACCTAGTGCATGGCGTGTTCCGTCATCGGGCGGTCGAAGCCGCCCTTGCCGTCGGGAATGGCGATCCGGACGTTCTGCATCATCCCCTCGTCCTCGTGGTCGAGGATGTGACAGTGCAGGACGAAATCGCCGATATAGCGCTCGTAGCGGGTGCGCAGCCTGACCAGATGGCCGGGCAGGATGAACAGCGTGTCCTTCCACGCGCCCTTGAGCCCCGCATATTGCGGCTCGTCGCTGTCCGGCCCGCTGACATCGACATAGGTGGCCGGGTCGTTCGGGTCGATGTCGCAATGCCGCGCGCCTGCCGCCCCCGTCGCGCAGCCCGCATCGGGCTGGTATTTCAGCACCTCGGCGATCTGGAACGGATTGACATGGATGTGGAACGGATGCCCGCCGCCCCCGAACGAGGTCAGCGTCCATTCCTCGACGCCGCCCAGCGGCAGGATGCGGTCGAACCGTGTGGCCTCGTAGGACGCGGCCCCGACCAGCGCGAAGGGCGCGCCGTTATCGACATGGGTGGGCGCGATCCGGCCGATCATGAAGGCGAAGGGCGGCCCCTGGATCGTGAAGCCCACGGTCTGCTGCCCCGACACCTCGTGATCGGCGATGTCGCGATGCTTGACGAAGGCGTCAAGCCGGCCCTCGGCCAGCTCCGCAAGGATCGCCTCGCGCGCCGCCGGGTCCTCGATCCGGGCCTCGATCGAGCGTTCCAGCATCGCCATCACCTGATCCGCCCCGCCATCGCCCGCCAGAGGCGCGTCGGCGGGCGCCACTTCGAGAAAGCCCAGAAGCGCGGTGTCGTTGTCGTTGAGGTTGATGTCGGACCCCGGCGCGGTGGCCGCGTCGACGATGCAATAGGTGCCCGCCGAGGGGAAACTGACCAGAACGTCCTCGCGATAGGCGGGCTGCAGCAGCAGTTCGGGGCCGGTCCGGATCTCCGGCCGGGTCAGACCGTCGGTCGCGACCCGCACCAGATCCAGCGGCCCGCCGGAACAGACCTGCTCGACGGTCTCGGCCATCGCGTCGCGGCTCTTGCCCCCGGTGCCCTCGGCCAGCCGCGCCCGCAGGTCCTCGGCCGTGCCGCCCTCGACCTTGCGGATCTCGAGCCCGATGGTTTCGCGTACGCCGCCATGGATCAGCCGCCAGCGCTCGACCCGGCCGGCCACGGCGCCCGGCTGCTGTTTCTGGATCTCGCCGTTGATCGCCGTGTGGCGGCCCGAGCGCGGCCAGCTGCCGAACCCGACCTGGTCGAAGGCGTTGCCGGGGCCGGGTTCGACCATGCCGATGTCGCCCTCGTCGCAGAACCAGCCGTTCGCGTCGGCCTTGATCGCGCCCACCACCGGCAGATCGGCCGCGGGCGTGCCCCCGGCGGCCAGCGCGTCGACCTCGGCCCGGGTCCAACGGCAGGCATAGGCGATCTGCTGAAAGAGGATGGTGCGTTCGGGAAAGCGGACCCCGGCTGTTCCGTCATAGGCACCGGCCGGGCCTTCGGGACGGGGCAGGATCACGTCAAGATCTCCCGGCGCGGCCCAGCCGGTCGCCCCCAGCCGGGGCTGGCGGTCGCCGCGGATCAACAGGATGCCCGCCATCCCGCTCGACACCTGCGGCGCGGTCGAGCCGTGCCGGTGGGCGTGATACCAGAAGGTGCCCGCCGGATGGTCGTTGGGGATGTTGTATTCATAGGTGAACCGGATGCCGGGATTGACCGTCAACAACACGTTGTCGCTGTTGCCCTGCGGGCTGACCCAAAGCCCGTGGGTATGCATGTTGGTCAGGTTGAAATTGGCGCAGCTGGGTTCGTTGTGATCCTCGGGTTCTCCGGTACAGCGCAGCGGGTTGCCATTCGCGTCCTCGCCCGGCAGCACCATGTCCTGCGGGCGCGGCAGCGCGTTCTCGAAGGTCAGGCGGAAGGTGTCGCCCGGCGCGATCTCGACCACCGGCGCGACATAGGCATTCCGCTGCGCGACCGGGGCGCCGGTCTCGTCCAGCACCAGCCCGGCATAGGCGCGCAGCCGTACGCTGTCATAGCCGCGTGGGTCGGTTTCGGGAAAGGCCGGGTTGCGCAGCTGCCCGTCGACATAGCGCAGGGCCAGATCGTAACAGACATCGGCGCCGGCGCAGCGATCTTCGGCATCGGAGGGACCCGCGCTTTCCAGAGCTGCGCCGGGTTCGGCCCCGTCCGCTTCCGGGCGCAGCATGGCCGCGCGGGGCGGCGGTTCGGCAATGTCCTGAGCCCGGACCGGACCGGCGCAGAGGCTGCAGGCTGAGGCGGCAAGAAGGGCGGCGGTCGGCAGGCGCGAGACGATGAAACGGTCTCCGGACATGAAATACTCCCCGTCGATTGAGTGCTGGAAAATCTCGGAACTATGCCAGAAGTCTCTCACGGGGGCCGATTCCCTTCAAGGGAGAGGCCTCACGCAACGTCAATCGCCGGAAGCGATCTTCCGTCGGGGACCTTTGTCTGTCCTTGGGTGGGATGGCGCCTTCCGGCGCTCCGGCGGCCGGTCCGGGCCCGGCGGGATCGCCCCTGCGCGCGGACCGCAAGACGGGGAGGGGGCCGGGCGACACTGGGCCGCCCGGCGCTGTTCTTTCAGGATCGCGGGCGCGTCACGCCGCGTCGTAGCGGGCGAAGATCTCGGTCGATCCGTCGCGCCGGATCAGGTGGACGTCATAGGCGTCACGACGGCTTTCCGGTCCCATGCCGGGCGATCCCATCGGCATGCCGGGCACCGCCAGGCCCACGGCCTCGGGCCGCTCGTCCAGCAGGCGGCGGATGTCGGCCACGGGCACATGGCCCTCGATCATGTAGCCCTCGATGGTGCCGGTATGGCACGAGATCATGCTGCGCGGAATCCCGTTGCGGGTCTTGAAGCGGGCGAGCGCGGTGCCTCTGGCCGCCTCGACGGTCACCTCGAACCCCTCTTTCCGGAGGATCTCGATCCAGGCGGTGCAGCATCCGCAATTGGGGTCCTTGAGCACATGCATCGCCGGAACCGCCGCGCGTGCGGCCAGCGGCAGGGCGGCGGCGATCCCGAGGGCCGCGCCCCCGAACAGGACAGAGCGGCGGGTTGGATTTGCATTGGTCATGTCATTGCTCCTGTTTTCTGGCAGGGTTTTCGGCACGGCCTTCGGCCCGGTCTTGGGCAGGGGCCTGTGGTCCCGTGCGCGGGGGGACGATCTTCAGTTGACGGTGATGGTGCCGTGCATCCCGGCCTCCATATGGCCCATGATGAGGCAAGCGAACTGGACGCTGCCCGGCTCGGAGAAGGTCCAGACCAGCTCGCCCGTTTCGCCCGGCGCAAGCTGGAGGGCGTTCGGGTCGTGGTGGCGCATCGGGCCCATCTCGGCCATCTTCTGCATGTGCGCGCGGTTGTCCTCGACGGTGCCGAGGACGATTTCGTGATCCATGTAGCCGGTGTTCTCGACCTCGAAGCGGATCGTCTCGCCCTGTTTGACGTCAAGCGCGGCGGGCTCGAAGCCCATGCCGTCGGCGGTCTCGACCATGCGGATCGTGACGCTGCGATCGGCCTCGGCGGCACTGCCGGGCTGGCCGATGGAGGTCTGGCCATGGCCGTGACCAGACGCGTTGCCGTCCGCGACGGCCGTGGTGGAAGCAAGCGCAAGAGCGGTTGCGACGAGAAGGGATTTCATGATGTTTCCTGAACGACAGCGCCTCCCGCGAGGCGCGGATGAGCGGGGTCCGCAGCCCTCCGGTCGCACCGGGCCGGGCTTGCGGCGGATGCAAGAGGTTCAGGACAGATGTCGAGGCGGTCGGTGCAGGCTTTCGGCACGCGCGGTCGGCGGTCTGGCGCTCAGCGCCGATGCATAGTTCGCCGGGGCCATCGCCAGCGGGCGGGCCACGAAGGTTTCGGGCGCCTCGATCCAGGCACAGGCGTGAAGTCCGCAAAAGAGGCAGGGAACCGACGGGCCATGGCCCGGTCCCGGATCCCCGAAGGCCGCGTCGGCGACATGCATGCCAGGAGCCATGTCCTGAGTCGCCATCGAGGCCGCGGCCGCGCAGCCGCTGTCCCCTGCCGTCGCATGGCCCGTCTGCGCCACCATAGCGGCGGGCAGCAGGAGCGCCAGACAGAGCACCCTCAGGACTGTGAGCAGCGGTTTCATCTCGCATCCACCTAGGCAGGAGCGGCGAGTCGCGGCAAGCGGGCTTCGATCACTTCGTCGCGACCCGCCCGAAGCGCGGCAAGCCCTGACCGCGTCCGTGCGGCGGCCTCCGGTCCGCCAACAGCCGGTGGCCCGGTTTTCCCGTCCTCCGGGCGCAACGGTCCCCGGGCGCGCCAGGGTCGGTCCCGGCTTCCTGCGGTCCGGTGCGGTCCCGCGGGGTACGTCCGGCAGCCGCCCCAGAGGCCCTAAGGACGCCCTGCGCCGGTCTCAGCCCGCTTTCAGAAACAGATCCGCTGTGCGGGTGTCGGAAATGCGAGTGTTGGCGAAACGCGCCTTGAGGCAGGCCAGGACCGCCGGTTGCTGCCGCTGCCGGCCGGCCACCATGTTCAGGTAAGGCACCGCGCGCAGCTGCGCGAGTGCGATCGACAGGGCCCGGGCGGTAAAGTCGGGCGCAACCTGCCGACTCCAGTCGTCGATCACATTGGCCAGCAAATCCGCGGCCGGATGACAGGCCGCGACCATCGCCTGATCCTCGGCCGGAATCGAATCGTGGATCATCGATTCGCCGGGTTCCCAGGGTGCCGTGGCCATCAGCACCCGGGTCAGCCGCGGGAAGAACGCATGCGCGGTGGCAATGCCCGGCTCCCTGTGCAGAGTCTCGGCGGCCTCGCGCGAACTCAGCACGATCGGCGCGAAGAGCCGCCAGGAGGGCCCCGAGGCGATTTGCGCCATGCGCCGCACGGTTTCGGTCGGGTTGTCCGGGAGGCTGGTCGAACGGGCCACGTCGGCGATCCGGACCAGAGTGCAGCGCGGCCGCGACAGGATCAGCCTTGACACCCGGCTGGTGGAGCGCCCCGAGGCGACGCCAAGAATGGCGCTCTGGACCGTGTGCTGGATCAGATAGGAGGCTGCGGCCTCGGCCAGCACCTGCAGCACCCGGTCGTCGGGCCGTGCGGGCACGACGATGCAGCGCTCGAAGCCACAGCGATCCCGTCGGGGCGGGACGGATGATGCTGACCAGGCCGGTCTCGCGCGCTTCCTGCAGCCGGCGCGCCAGCTTGAAGCTGCTGATCCCCAGCGTCTCGCCGATGGCAGAGCGCGACTCGTCATGCCGGAAAAACACCTCGGACGCTCTCAGCATCAGGGTTGCCCGCTCGGGCGACAGCGCGCGGCCGGCCCCGCGTTCTTTTCCTCGCTGATGAATCCGCCCGGCCCTCCTGCCGCGTTCCGCATCAACGGAGACGATGGGTCCGTCAAGGTCATGCCGAGGCGTGCCGGGCCGGTGAAATACTCTGCGTCCGGCCCGCAATTTCGCGCGTCCGGGCAACCGACGCGGCGACCGAGGGCCGGAACCGGGGCTTCATCTCGAGGCTCAGGATCACCTTTTCGGGGAAGTCGCAGCGCGCGAAGATGGCGTCCCGGGGAATCGAGCCCCAGTCCATCGGCAGATGCCGGTCGCCATGGCCGAAGGTCACGCGCTCGCCGTCGCTGTGCATTTCGAGGTCGTCCTGAAGACCGAAACTGTCATGCAGGTGCAGATGCCGCGCGCGCGGCGCCAGCCCGGCGATCTCGTCGAGATAGTCGGCCTGCCGTCCTTCGTAGCCCAGCTTCAGCCAGGCATGGCTGAAATCGATCGTCGCCCAGAGATTGCGGTGGTCGATCCCGGCCATGTCCCGGGCCAGCCGCAGCGGCGAGGCCGTCAGCATCCGGACGACATAGCCGGCGAACAGCGCCTCGACGCAGGTGTTCACGCCCAGCGCGCGGGCCGTCTCGGCGGCTTCGCAGGGGCGGATTGCCCGCGGGCAAAGGCGTCCTCGACGCCGGGTGCCTGCTGTTGCGGTGTCAGCCCGCCATGCAGCATGTAATTCACCGCTCCGATCTCGGCCGCCACCTCGAGCGAGGCTTCGAGCACCTGCATGTGCTGCGCAATCCGCCAGGGATCGTCCATCAGGTTGATCGCAAGGCGGCCATGGACGGAAGATACCAGATCGCGCCCTGCGCAGATCCTGCGAAGCGGGTCGAGCCGTCCGGGACGACTGCGGCCGCCGCGGACGATAAAGCGCATAGGTCTGGAAGACCATGGCGCAGCCCCGCGCGCGCGGTTCCAGGCCCTCGACCCGCCAGCCGCCGATATGGATCTCGCCCGGGGCGACGGGCTCCGGCCCGGCGGCCATGCAGGCGGGGGCAGAAGGGGCGGCAAAGGGCACCGCAAGCTCGAACCGGTGCGCTTGGGGAAATCGCCCGCGGTCCACGCCGCGCCGATCTGCCCGCGGCCACGACCTCAGCCGCTGTCCCCCGAGGAAAACGCATAGCGCGGCGGGCCGAAGATGTTGCTCAGCGGTCGGCGCGCCAGACCGGCGCTTTGCATCCATAGCAGCCCGCGTTCGATCTCGGCCTCTTTCGGGACCTCCAGCGTCGCGGGATAAAGCCCCGTCTCGCGGGCCCTCGTCAGCCGCTCGCGCAGCTCGCGGGCGCTCAGCGCCTCGTCATGGGAGTCGATCAGCGCGGTCATGGCCAGGCGCACCCCGGTCGAAAAATCTTCCGAGGTCTCAAGCTGGCGCCGCAGCAGGAAGGCCTTCAGCACCGCGCGGGCGGCCGCGTCCCCGACATCGCCCTTGAGCCCCTTCGGATAGACCGGCCAAAGCCCCTGCCACAGGCGCTTCAGCCCCCATTGCGCGATGCCGCCCATCGCGCGGCTGTCGAAAAGATGCCCGCCGATCCGGGTCAGGCGCACGAGAAACTGGCGCCGCATCTGTTGCAGCGCGCCAAGGCCGATCTGCGGCCAGGCGGGCATCGGGATCTCGGCATCCAGTCCGGCACCGGGGCTCACGCAGGGATCGACGATGCGCAGCCCCTCGGGGATCGCCTCGCCCTTGGCCCGCGCCGCGCGGGCCGCTTGCAGGTGCGGGTGATCGGCATCGAGCGCCAGGATCGGGTTGTCGGCATCCAGCAGGAAGTGGCTTTCGAGGAATTTCTGGCAGTTGCGCTGTCCCAGAACGAAGTCGTGCAGCCGGAAGCCGCGCGCAAAGAAGCCGCTGAACCCGTCCAGCGCACCGCAGGCGATGGCATCCGCCCCCCGGGCCGCGGGGCTGGACCCGGTCGCCGAGCGCACCGGCGCGATCATGAAGCGCGAATGCACATCGCTGTTGGTGGCATGCAGCAGCTCGTCGATCTTGAACCGCGCCTGACTGACCAGCGTCGGAAACAGCCGCATCACGCTGGGCAGCAGGCCGCCCAGCCGCAGGGTCTCGTCCATCGTCAGCGCGACATAGTCGGGCGAGCGCGGGAAGGGGTCGATCATGATGACGGCGCGGTCGGCCCTGTTGCCCTCGCGGGCGTTGCTCAGCAGCGCGGCCCCCGCCGCGGACCGGCGCAGCGTGAAGCGGGCGATGTCGAAGGGTTCGTTGTTGATCACCCCCCCATCCACCGCAAGATAGGTTGCGGCTCCGGTCAGCGCCGTGCCGGTCCCGAAATAGGGGCGCGGCAGGACCATGTGATCGGGCGCGGCCTCGATGGTCAGCGCGCCGCCCTCGGTGAAGGGGGTTTCGGGGTCCCAGGCGCCAAGCTGCAGGGGCGTCGCCGCGATGGTCCGGGGCGCGAGCCCCACCGGAAAGGCCCCCGAGGCCAGCGCCGAGACGGTCATGTCATACCAGCGCGAGCCCGGGTCCGACACGAAGGGCACGGTCCCGGCGGCATCCGTCTGATCGGGGTCGAGCGCGATCCCCCGGTCGCCCCAGCGGTCGAGCCAGGCCGAGGGATGCTCGGTCACGCCAAGGCCATGCACCCGGAAATGCCGCGACAGCCCGTGCTGTTGCATCCGGTATTCGCTGCCGGGAAAGCGGATCTGGTAGAGCACGCCGTTCAGCCCGGTCGTCGTCACGAAGACGTCGAGGTCCTTGGCCAGGAAGTCATAGCGCGGCTTGCCGCCCAGCGGCGGAACGCCGGTCAGCGCGGCCCGCGTCGCATCGTCGAGATGCGAGGAATCGAGCACGGAAAGGATCGGTACCGGCGCGTCCTTGGGCCGCGCGGGCGCGCCCAGAAGCGGCGCGGGATCGTCCAGATCCTTCGTCGCCAGAAACCCCGTTTCGGTCGCGGGGGCCCAGAACCGGATCTGATCGACCCAGGCGTCGAACAGCGGCTCGAGCGCCGCGCGGCATTGCGCCGTCGTCCCGTCGGCGGCGGGATAGTCGACCGGGCGCCCCTCGGACAGCCGCGCGCCCTCGCCCGCGCCTGCGTGGCCCTTCAGCAGGCCTGCCAGGGTCAGGCCCGCGCACATGCCGCCGGCCGAGGCGCCGGTCATGACCTTCACCACCACCCTGTGGCGCGGAGGTGCCGGGTCCTCGGCGCTGGGACCGGCCCGGACCCGCGCGTTATGTGCGTCGATGGCGCGGAACAGATAGTCCAGAACGCCCGCCGAATAGGCCCCGGCCGACACCGCGCCCGCCATGGTCAGGCCGATCAGGAAGACCGGGGCGTCCTCGGTCGGCGGGTCTTGGGGCGGGATGGCGGTGTCGGGCATGGCGCGAGGCTCCGGATAGCGGCGGCAGGGATCAGGTCTTGACCGGAAGGGTCATGGTGATGGCATAGCGGCCGGTATCGCCGCCGAGGTTGCGATCAAGGATCTGCTGCAGGCGCGTGGTCTTCTGGATCTCGCGCCAGCCGACCTTCGAGAAGGTGCGCGGGTTGAAGGCATGTTCCGACAGAAGCGGGTTCGTCAGCGCCTGCGAGAAGGCGTCGAGCGCCACCATCCGTCCGATCAGCGGCGGCACCGCCGCGCGCGGCGCCACATCCTCGGCAAAGAGCCCGACGAAGAATTCGACCTTGTCGACATCGCCGTCGTAGAGTTCTTTCAAGAGGCGGATCCGTTCGGGATGGCCGGTGATCTGTTCGAACCGGCGCACGCGGCCATAGCCGACCGCCGCGCGGTAGTCGTTATAGGAGGCCAGCCGATGCGCGCGGCCCTGCGCGACCGAGGCCAGCTCGACCGGGATCAGGAACCCGGCCGTGTTCAGAAGCCCCATGTTCCAGGCCCGCTGGGTGCTGGCGCGCTGCATCGCCTGGCCGAGGCCCAGTTTCGTCAGATGGCTGTTGTCGAAAAGCAGCCGGTCGCCCGGCACCGGCGTATCGGCAAGGTCGAAATAGTCGGGCGTCAGGCTGTGCCAGCGGTAGAGCAGGTTGAACTCGATGGGGATCCAGTTCGGCTTGTTCCAGGGCTTGTTCCAGCAGGCCGAGGGATCGGCCGTCAGCTGGAAGTGATAGGGCGAGATGTGGTTGATGTACTCCTCGACCACGATCTTGATCAGCAGGCAGATGTTCACGTTCCGCGCGGTCTGGAACACGCGCTCGTCGTCCCAGTCGGGGTTCGCCTCCTCGATCAGCCCGGCCAGACGGTTATGCTCGCGCAGGAAGAGGATGTTCAGCATCGCGGTATAGGGCGAGGTATTGGCCCGCTCGCCCGCGAAGGCGAAGATCGTGGGCTTGATCTCAGCCGCGCGCTCCGACCCCACCAGGTTCAGGTACTCGGTCAGCCGCAGCGGCGGGCGCAGCGCCTTGAATTCGGGCTTCACCTCGCCGTCGGGGCCGAAATAGCGCGGCGCCCAGACCTCGCCCGTGTCGGGGTCGGTCTCGGTCTTCAGCCGACCCTTATGGCCCTTCTCCTCGGATTTCGCGCGGATCGCGTCGCTTTCGGCGCGGCTGAGTCCGTAAAGCGGATTGAAGTCGATATGATGCGAGGTGTGGGTCTTTCGCACATCCGACGGGTCGGTCATCAGGAAGCCGTCGGTGAACCACTGCGCGAAGGACGGAAACAGCAGGCTGCTGTTCTCGGACAGCGTCTCTTCGCCCGGCGGGGTGCGAAAGAGCGCCTCAAGCGCTTCCAGCGGCGGCAGCGGCCCGCGCTTGTCGCCCTCCTGGCCCAGCGTGCCGGGCGGCAGGTGCCGCTTGAACCAGGTGCGGTCCATCATCAGCTCCCACGAGGTGTAATCGGCCATGCCGTTGGCCGTGTCCCCATGCACCGCCATCGATCCGTAGGGCGACGGCCGGAACCGCGCGCGCCGCACGGCAAGGTCGATGATCGTCCGGTTGGCAAACCGCCGGAGCGGCTCGATCGACATCACGAAGCGCCAGAGCGCGGGGTAGTTGCTGAGGACATGGGCCTCGAACCGGTTCTCCAGCCCATCGGCCGACTCGTCGCGCGGCGGGTGATTTCTCAGCTTCGTGGGCATGCGGTCACTTTCGGCACGGGCCGGCCCCGGACGGAGGCGGCGGTGGGGTCAGTTGTTCTGCGGCTTCTCGGCGGCGGCCCGGACGGCGCGCGCGCCGGGATAGACCAGCGCCCGGGCATGGCCGAGCGACGCATATTGCGTGGGCGAGGTCGCCAGCGGGATGCGGATGCAGGCCGGGCTGCGGTTCGGCGTCATGTCGAGCGCGCTGACCGCCTCGTTGTCGAGGATCGGCTCGTCGATCCGGATCTCGCAGAGATCGCGCCAGGGATAATGGATCTCGTTCCAGGCCCTTGCCGGGTTCAGCACCTCGTGATCGGGGTGCACGTTCTCGGGTTCGGGGTGGATCTGGCCCTGCAGGATGTAGCGCACCTCGGAATGCTTCACCTGATAGATCCATTCCTGACGCAGGAAATCGGGCGCGCGCGGATCGTCGGGCACCGGGTCCATCGAGGGCGCGCCCTCGGCGCGGAAGCCGGGTTCCGGCAGGCCGCGTTCGGGGCCGCGGTCGCCGGGGATCAGGCGAAAGCGGATATAGGACCGGGTGCCCGCGCTGTCGAAGAACTCGAAGCACTGCCAGCTGTGATAGCGGCTGTCGAGGAAGGACCCGCGAATGCGGTAAGCCTCGATCAGCTCGGGCTCCATCATCAGGCCCTGGCGGACCAGCTCCTTGCGCTCGTCGGCGCTGGCATGGACGAAGGTGCTGAAATCCTGGATCGAGCGAACGAAAAGCTGGCGCCCGGCATTCATCAGGATGTCGAGCACGCCGGGCCCGTCATGGCCGGTCTCGCCCGAGAAGAACTTGACCGAGGCCGCCATCCCGTCCCGCGCCCGGTCGTCCTCGCGCGCGCCGGGCGAGGAATGGCGCAGGATCACCGGCAGCACCTTGCCGAAGGTGAAGAAGTCATTGGCCGGGAAGTCGGGGTCGGTGATGAACCGTGCGGTGCCACGGCCCGCGACGCCCCAGGTATGGGTGCCCCGGCCGCGCTTGGTGCTGGACAGGAACCCGAAGGTCCGCGCGAGCTTGTCGATCAGCGCCTTGAACTCGTCGTCGATGCCCTCGCGCAGCTCTTCCTCGGTCAGGCGCAGGTTGTCCTGGCCCAGCGGCGCGATCTGGGCCCGTTCGGTCTGGCTTGCCGGATAGACCACCTTGCGGATCTCGTTGACCTGTCCGACCGGGCGATGGTCGGCCAGCGCATGCCAGGGCGAATAGCGCAGCGCCTCGCCGAAGGCGTGACGCTCATGGGTGTCGAAGACCTGCGGCGGGATGGTGACCGTCGCCACGGGGGCATAGTCGGGCGCCCATTCGACGGTCGGATTGTCGATCACCGCCGCATCCGCATCGCTGCGCAGCTGAACGCCGAAATCGAAGACGACAGGTGCCGCGCCCTCGGCCAGACCCGCCACCATCGCGTCGCGCAGGTAGTCGTGGCCCGCGCCGGCCGATCCGGTCGCGACACCGGCGCGCGGGGTGGCGCGGTAGCGGCAGGCATGGGCCGGGTCGGGACCGAAGCCATAGGGCACCTGGCTCCAGTATTCCGCGCTCAGCGGGCTTGTCTGCACCTGCTTGTTGAACCCCTGCAGGACGGCGATGTCTTCGGGATGGGTCTTCGACAGATGTTCGATGAATTCGACCGGGGGCTGACCGCGCGGCGCATTCTTGGCCAGCGACTGCATGAAGATCGCGTAATCCTCGGCGGTGCGGATGAAGAAGACCGGGTTGTCGGCCAGGATGAAATCCTGTTCGCCCTCGGGCGCGTCGGGATGCGCCTTTTCGCCCGCCACGCCCAGCACCTTGATCGCCATGCCGTGGATGTCGGGCGTGCGGTCGTCCTTTTCCCGGCCATTCGAGAAGCGCACCAGCGCCTTGTAGCGCCCCGGCGCGGCGAAGAGGCCGACATTCAGCGGGGGCGCGACCTGCCCCACCTCGAAGACCGCCTCGACGCAGCCATGCATCTTGAAATGCTGGCCGCGCAGCTGCGGCTGGGTCGCCCGCATCATCCCGATCTGGATGGCGGTTACCGTCTGGATACTCGTATCGGTCATCTGCTGGGTCTCCTCAACCGGCGGCGGGGATGCGCGCCCGGGCAGAAGGCGGCGGAAGGCGGGGGCCGCCTTCTACCGGGTCTTGAGGTATTCGATCAGGGCCCCGGCCTGGTCGGACAGGGCCGGATCGCTCCAGTCGAGCCGGTGCAGCCGGCCCTCGATCATCAGGTCGCGGTCATGGCCGCGATTGGACCAGCCGTCGCGCGCGGTGTCGTGCAGCGAGACGGTCGGATACCTGGCCCGGTAGCTGTCCAGATCGGCCGGTTGCCACATCCAGCCGACCTCGTCCGGGTCATAGTCGATCACGCCGCGCAGGAAGACCGGCGCCCGGCTGGCCGGTTTCAGAAGCTGCGCCAGCGTCGGGACCGAGCCGTTATGCAGATAGGGCGCGCGTGCCCAGATCCCGTCGAGCGGCGGGGCCAGATAGCCTTGGTTCGCGGCCTCGGTGGTGTCGCGCAGGATGCGGTAGGCGGGCATCGTGCAAGGCTCGATCCGGCGGCCATAGGTGTCGGTATAGCCGAACTCCGGATCGTGGCAGGCCGCCTGGAAGGCCGCGAGGAACATCGCACTGCCGGCCGGGTTCAGCACCTGCGCGCGGTTCATGTCGGTGCCGATCACCGGATAGCGCGCCTCGTTGCGCGGCCGGTGGCAGGTGCCGCAATTCTCGGCGAACAGCGCCTCGCCGGCCGCGGCCTTTGTCAGATCGACGTCAAAGGGATATGGCGCGGGCGGCAGCCGCAGCAGGAATTCGGCGCTGATCCCGGCATTCATCAGGTCGACCTTGGCGGGCACGCCGATGATCGGCAGCTCGGCCGCGATGTTGCGCCAGAACCGTTCCAGCACGCTGCCGTCCCATTGCCCGACCGACCGGTCGCCCTGGTTCCAGACCGCGGGAATGTCGGTCACCGTGGCAAAGCGGGGCAGCGCCTCGGGCAGCGGGCCGGTCAGAAGCTCGGTCAGCTTGCCCTGCGCTGCCGCTTGCCCGGCCAGCAGGTCCGACAAGAGATCGCCGCTGCCATCCGATTGTCCGGCGCTGTGACCGCTGAGGCCCGGGGACCGGTCGCCATGGCCATAGCTCGACCCCGGCCGGGTCTGCAGCGCGACCGAGGCCGCGCGCACGCCCGTGCTTTGCGCCAGCCCCGACAGGATCGGCACGGCATTCTGCGCAAAGATCGCCCGCTGGGTCTGGTCGACCGCGGCGATCTGGTCGGCGCGGATCTGCGGCAAGCCGCGCGCGAAATAGCCCGCGGGCTTGGCCGCGACGATGTCGAGCAGCTTTTGCGTGGTCTCGCCCGGAGCCTCGGCGGTGCCGATCTGGGCGTCCGACAGATAGCCCTCGCGAAGCGCCGAGAAGGCGCCGCGCCACTTGCGCACGTCGAACTGGGTGTTGGGCGCGCCATCCATCACCTGATGCCGGTCGCCCAGATCGATCTGGCCGGTGTGGCAGGCGCCGCAGGCGAGCGTGACGAACAGCGGCTGCGGCTGGCTGTAATCGACCTCGCCCGAGGGGCTGCCATCGGCCGCGACCGGCCGCCCGTTGGCCCCGGTGATGCCCAGGCCCCGCGGCAGGATGCGGTCGGTCAGGTCGGGGTCGGGAAAGAGCCCGAACCCCCCGAAGAAATCCTCGGGCGTGCCCCAGATTTCCGGCGCCAGATCGGGCAGGATCTTCTGCACGACCAGAGGCACGCCGATGAACCCGTTGCCGGCATTGACGAACCAGCCATGGCCGATGGGATCGGCGGCCTTCGCTGCGGCAACCGTCGCCGCACAGGCGGTGCGAAGCGCCTCCCAGGTCAGATCCGGCTGCGTGGCCAGCGCGTGCTGTAACGCGTCGCGCCGGGCGCAGGTCGCGGCATCGCTGCCGGGATCGGTCTGGGCAAGGGCCGGTGAAACTCCGGCCGTGAGCGCCAGTGCAATGGCAAATCCGGACAAAAACGTTCTCGAATTAGTCTTCATCTGATCCCCCCTGGTATCGACGAAGATGGGACGCCTTGCCGGGCAAACGATGCGCCTGGAAATGAAAACGTCGGGCCTCCCCTTGACCCAACGTTACCGCAAGGTTCGCATTTTGGAAAGATTCGAAAAAAGCCGGTCAGGCGAGAGATGCGCCCCGCCCGCCTGCCGTATCGCGGGACCGTCAGGCCGATCGGCCCCAAGCTGGCGATTTCCGGTCCTGCGCCAGGGTCTTTCCCGGTGCCGCCGCAGGCCTGGGGGCGCAGCGGTCAGGTCTTGTGGGACGGCGCCGGACCGTCAAGGCAGACCCGTCTCATGCGCGGAGGCAGAAGGTACTGGAAGAGTGAGGTGGAGCGGGTGAAGGGAATCGTAAGAAATAGAAATAAATTAGAAACAGCATATTGAAATGCAGGGTGCGTCCTTAACGCGGGCAAATATATGGGCAAATAAGAGCGAGTTTCTGCTGTCCTTACCAATGGGGCGTGGCGTGACACAATTACACTTCGAACTGTTCCGCCGGGCTGGCTCGGCGCCTTCGCCTTGACATGCCCGTTGCGATTTTGGGCCAGGTTCGCCGTCACCTGGTGTCGCGGCGACCGCACCACACCGATGGCCGCGGTCCGGTTGGGATCTGCCGGGAGCGACGGCCCTCCAGGCGCAAGACACGCTGCGCCGCAGTATGACCCCTTCGAGCCCGAAGCAGAGATGCAGCCGCGCGGCAGGACCCTTGCCTAGCGCGCCAGGCCTGAGGGAGCTCCCGGCCCACACCGGACATTGACCCACGCCTCGCTCCGCTGCGGTGCGGCCCGTCGAACCTGCCATTCGCTGCACCTGCAAAGACACGCAGCCCGGCGCACCGCACATGCGGATATTGCGAATACCTGACACAAACCATCAGATGTCGTAGGCCAGCCCTTTTGGGACGTCCGTGCAGGGCGCAGCGCCCACTCTGCTGCAGTTGCGACGATGCACAAGTCATTTCTCAATAACGGACGCTCGACAAGGATGCGCTCCATCACTCGATGAAGGTCTCCCATGCTCATCCGATAATGTCCTTTGTAGGACGGCTCTGGAGAGATAGCTTTCCGACATGCTGATCACCGACCTCTTCCCGGATCCTGAGGTACTCATCGCCCTCGAACCCGACGAACTCGGAATGCGCCTTCTTCCGCTGTTCAGTGACTGGCATCGAAGGGGTGACTTTCATCTCGGGCGAGTTCTGGAGAGGGTAAATGGAAGGCCCTCACTTCCCGGACAACCGACGGTGGATGACGGACAGTACGAGCGCCGCTACAAGCCTGAGATTGACGAAGCCCTGCGAGAGGCGTGGGCCTGGCTCGTCGGTGCGGCCCTGCTAATCCCGGACCCTAGGTATCATGCCCTCGATACCACTGGCCCAATGAGGTTCAGCCGCAAGGCGCGAAGCTTGACGCAGGACCCCAATCACGCGCGGGCACGAAGCACATATCGTCTTCCGAAGGACGCACTGCCCCCCTCGATCCGGGAAGAGGTTTGGGATCTCTACCATCGGGGCAAGTTCGCAACTGCCGTCTTCACAGCAATGCGGGGCGTCGAGATCGCCGTTCGCGAGGGAGCCGGGTTTCCAGTTGGTGACCATGGAGTACCAATGATCCGCCGTGCCTTCCAGAAGGACACAGGGCCTCTGCGGGATCCAGATCAGGATGAGGGTGAGCGCGAGGCCCTGATGCATCTCTTCGCAGGTGCGATCGGCCCCTACAAGAATCCCCATTCACACCGCGCCGTCGAGATGGACGATCCCGGTGAGGCGATCGAGATTGTGACGCTAGCCAGCCATATGTTGCGGATCGTCGATGCGCGCCGATCTCGGAGGTTGGAAAACTCTTGATGCTTTTGGATCAGT
Organism: Rhodovulum viride; assembly: GCF_003265965.1. Taxonomy (NCBI): domain Bacteria; kingdom Pseudomonadati; phylum Pseudomonadota; class Alphaproteobacteria; order Rhodobacterales; family Paracoccaceae; genus Rhodovulum; species Rhodovulum viride. The sequence continues at coordinate 193,434 of NZ_MUAV01000007.1, forward strand.
TACGCGGCTATCACGACGGGTGGCAGGCCGCCCCGATTCCGGCCGCTTGGCAGGAAATCCTGATCAACGTGCTACCGGACCTCGGGGCCGTGAGAAACGGCGTTCCAGAAGGCGGTGCAGTTCATCCCCCTCTTCAGGCCGATGAGGAACAACCCCATATCTTTCGGGCCTTCCGAAACCTACCCCCGGAAGCAGTGCATACAGTCGTAATCGGACAGGATCCCTACCCAGAAGTCCAGCGGGCAACTGGGCGGGCCTTCGAGGATTGGGGGGTACCCGAACTTGACTTTTCACCCAGCCTGAAACGGTTGCTCCAGTCGGCGCTTACCTGTCAGAACCCCGGTCTAAATGCAGACCAGAACGACACAGGATGGCAAGAAATCCGAGAAGAGGTGACAGCACAACTGGCCAATCGCCAAGCGATGACGGCGTATTTCGACCGCCTTGCCGCCCAAGGCGTTCTCTTCCTCAATGCCGCTTGGACCTGCTCGGCTGTCCCAGTTGGACTTCCAAAAACGGAAAAAGACAGAATATCTTCCGCTCACCGGGTCTTCTGGCGCCCGGTCATGCAGAAGTTGATCGCGGATCTTGCTGCACTTGAACAACCTATCGCTTTCATCCTTCTCGGAAAAACCGCCCAGAATCTCCTGAGCGGAATCGAGGGCGTCTTTAGGCATTCCGCAGTGGTGCCGAACAATCATCCCGGGCGTCCGGCATATTTTGGGGACAACCCTTTTTGTCGTCTGAACGCGGCCCAAGAGCAGCTTGCGGGAGCCGAAATCCAGTGGTGGGCACCACAAGAACTTCCTCCAGCCGGGCCGAACGTCGGAGGTGATCCTTGACTTTGAAAAGGCACGGATCCGAACGCTGCGGTCGTCACCAATGCCTACAAAGGGCTGGGCGTCGTCGATCGCCGCCCGCCAGGCGAGACCTCGTGCCGGTCGACTCATTGTTGCGCTGCCGCATGGCGGCTTGGAGCCTTCTTGGACCCTGGCGTCGTGGGCAGCCTCCGCTCTGATGGAAAGGAAGAGGCCATTCCTACTGCGAGCAGGAATGGCCGGTATCGGTCAGCACTCACTACGCTACGGTCGGATAGCGATTAGCCAGTACCACGGCCGTTGCGGGAGTTGTATGGAGGGCTGGTGATTGGCTACCCTGATGATCGGTCGTTCTTGACGAGGGTTCTTAGATGAAGACTTTCTTAAAGATTCTCAGAATTTTATTCTTCTTTGCTGTCTATTTCTTCATCGCCCTATTGATCGTTGCTTTTGGTCTTCAGAGTTGGCCGGTTGGCGGCCAGATGCTGTTTGCGTTTGGTATCCCTATCATTTTGGTCTGGTGGCAAGAAAAACGGAGATCGCGGAAAGTCGCGGCTAAAGCGCAAGCAGAGAGAAGTTCCGACACCCGAAGACCCCAATCTGAGCCGGTAGCCCTACCAAGTGCCTACGAGAAGCGTATCGAGCGTGAGCGCGAACGAACTCGCGAAGCCATTGCTTCCCAAGCACCGGCTGCCGTTCAAGCCTATTCCCCACCAAAGCAGGACTACGCCGAAATTGTTCGGGCTGGAAAATCTGCGGCGCCGGCTCTTGCGGCGACCGCTGAACGAAACCAGCCCTCGCGAATGGCATCGAGCGTATCATCCCGATCAATGAAAAGCGGTTGGGTCCCGCCTTGCGAAACAGCTAGCGTGGCCGGCCGCAACATCGGCGGGATGGTCTATGTCGGCACGCCTCCCTTGCTGAACACCTACGGGTATCGTGACAAATGCCGAGCCTATATCGATCCGTCCCTGTCGGTCGCGCGCTCTGGAGCCGACAAAGCTGGTGAAGGCATGCCCTACTGGCCGGGGTACTCGGACATATCACCTCAGTGCCGGGCGACCTACCTCGACTGGCTCGCCAGCGGGCGAAACGATGCCTCCTACAACCCCGGCTACATGTTCCTGTATTTTTACGGGTTGGAGCGTCGCTTCTTCGTCGATCAGTCGAACGAAGATGCAAAGGATATCGTCCAGGAAGTTCGGCGGCTGCAGTCGCTTTACCCTGACAACCACTCGGTCAGACGCTATTTGGGTGAGTTTCTCGACATTGCGATGCTTGCCGAAACCGACCTCGACGCTATCGAGCCGATTTTCGAGAGGCAGGGTTGGGAACTTCCGTTCTCACTCAAATACGCAATCGGAGCCCGCATCGACAAAGGCGAAAACCTGACAGCTGACTGGTTGCTGAGTTGGTTCATCTGCCATCCGGAAACAAATCTGAGAACTTCCGCAACGCGGTGCCGTGACGAGTTCGTCGCTCTTTTCCGGATGCGGTTTGATCGGCGTTTTCCTGATGGGCTCAAGGTGACCAAACCCCGGAAATCACTCACTGCATCCTATCGGGCCGCCTCCAGCGAGTTTCAGGGGTCAGCCAACCCAACCGTGGATGGCAAGCCGGTCCCGGATATCTCTGGTTTGCGCAAGCCGATCGAGATTGCCCAAGAGTTGGCTGACGAGGTGATGAACGAGCTCGACAAGCTCAGTCGCTACTTGGGCCGAAATCCTGATGGCCGCGGAAGCGTGGAAGCCCATGCCTTGCTGCCCTGTGAACTGTGGGACGCGTTCCCATCCGAGAAAATGGACCGGTTAAAATCATGGGCAAGCGATATCGTCGATCGGGGGGGATTGGTGCCGCTCAAGGAGGTCATCGTACATCTGGAGGGAGAAACAAGCGGGAAGATCGGGAAACGACAGATGACAGGAGCGGCGGACGCGCTCGCACGCCTCGGCTTTGGTCTGGCGCCCGACCCTCGGTTTGCGCTCCGATCGCCCAAGACGGACGAACCTGTTGTGCTGTTTAGCCTGGGCGAACCCATCGAAAGACTGGAGGAAGTTTCTGACAGCTATCGAAGCGCCCTGATTGAATTGGCACTTGGGTCGTTCGTTGCTCATTCGGATGGTCGCATCGCGGAGCCTGAGCGCAAGGCGCTGGAGGATCAGGTCTCCGCCGCGGACCTAAGCGATCAGGAAGGCCGCAGGCTGCGCGCAAACCTTGAATGGTTCCTGGCTGTGCCACCGGACATGACGCTCTTGCGCCGCAAACTGAAGGAAGTGGGCCAAGACAGCCAGGCCGCTATGCGGGCCGCGTTGGTCGGTGCAGCACATGCCGATGGCATTATTCACTCCGACGAAGTTGCAAGCATCGAGAAAATCTACAAGGCTTTGGGTCTGGATCCTGCGCTTGCTTACTCAGACCTGCATGCTGGCGAAGTTGCGGATGGTCCTCGCACTGTTCGTGCCTCGAAACCGGGGCGTCCGGGCGAAGCGATACGCGATCTTGAGAAAGCCAGCGGACCCAAGCTCGACGCTTCGCGGATCGCAGCAATCCGTTCGGACACCGAGCGCGTGTCGTCCGTCCTCGGTCAGATTTTCGATGTCGAAGAGGAAGAAAGCGGTGCCTCCACGCCTGACTACCAAAGCCAGGTGGCAGGGCTTGACCCCAAACACGGCGCCCTTGTCCTCGAAGTCCTTACTCGGGAGCATTGGTCTGAGACCGAGTTCGAGAAGATCTGCGCCTCGCATGGTTTGATGGCATCCGGGGCTTTGGAAGTCGTGAATGAATGGGCTTTTGAGACCTTCGATGAAGCGCTGCTCGACGAGTATGATGGATATGACGTGTCTCCGGAGATTGCGGAGGCGGTAAAAGAAAAGATGGGTGCGGAGGGCAGGGATGTCTAAGTTGAAACCACGCGAACGCGATGCAATCGTACAGGCGCTTAGGGCCGGGGTCGTGCCCAAGCTCGGTTTGCGTCATATTCAGGTCGGCCGAGTCCGGGAGATTGAAGAGCTCGTCAAGGACATGGACCGGATATCCGATGGCGGATCGGCGATCCGATTCATCATCGGCGAATACGGATCTGGCAAAACATTCTTCATGAACCTGATCCGCCTCGTGGCTCTGGAGAAAGGCCTGGTCGTGATGTTCGCGGATCTGGCGCCAGATCGCCGCATTCACGCGACCGGCGGGCAAGCCCGAGGGCTCTATGCTGAGATGGCCCGAAACCTGTCAACGCGGACAAAGCCCGATGGCGGGGCATTGGCCAGCGTGGTGGAGCGTTTCGTCAGCCAGGCTCACCGCGATGCTGAGGAACGCGATGTGCCCACTGGGTCGGTCATTCGTGAACGCCTTGGCCACTTTGAAGAACTAACTGGGGGGTTTGAGTTCGCTGAGGTGATCCGGCGATATTGGGAAGGCCATGAGACAGGTGACGACGAGCTGAAATCCGCAGCATTGAGATGGCTGCGCGGTGAATTCTCGACACGCACCGACGCGCGCAAGGCGCTTGGAGTGCGAACGATCATCGACGATGCCAGTGTCTATGACCATCTGAAGCTGATGTCGGCATTCGTGTGTGAAGCCGGTTACAAAGGCTTGCTCGTCGGCCTCGACGAGATGGTGAACCTCTACAAGCTGACCTCGTCGCAGGCTCGCAATGCAAACTACGAACAGATCCTCCGGATCCTGAATGATGTGCTGCAGGGCAGTGCCGAGAACCTCGGATTTCTCATGGGCGGCACACCGGAATTCCTGATGAACACGCGTCGAGGGCTTTACAGCTACGAGGCCCTCCAGTCGCGTTTGGCCGAGAACACCTTCGCGCGAGACGGATTGGTCGACCTTTCAGGACCTGTTGTCCGGCTGGCCAGCCTGACCCCTGAGGACCTCTTCGTTCTTCTGGCCAATGTCCGGCGGATCATGCAGGATGACGCCGGTGCTCTGCCGGACGACGCGCTCGAGGCCTTCATGGCGCATTGCTCGGATCGGATCGGTGAAGCTTACTTCCGCACCCCGCGCAATACGGTGACGGCCTTCGTGAACCTGCTTTCCGTGCTCGAGCAAAACCCCGGTGTCGAGTGGAGCGACCTAATCGAAAAGATCGAGGTCTCCGAAGACCGCGGCGAAGACATGACCGAGGTCGATGAGTCGACTGGCGCCCAAGAGCCCGGTGACGATGATCTGATCAGCTTCAAGCTCTGACGCCGATGAGCAGTGCGTTCGACAAACTGGCGAGGCCTGTGCAGAAATGGATACGCCAGCAAGGATGGCGCGAGCTTCGCGACATCCAGGCGCGATCCATCCGGACGATCTGCGAGACCAATGCCGATTTGATCATTGCGGCTTCCACAGCGGGCGGAAAGACCGAGGCGGCGTTCCTCCCGTTGATTTCGCAGGTGCTTGACGAGCCGTTCGACGGCACCGGCTTCGACCTACTCTACATTGGCCCGCTAAAAGCGTTGATCACGGACCAGGCCATGCGGCTGGAGGGCATCTGCCAAGAAGCTGAACTGCCGGTTGTCCCTTGGCATGGGGATGTTTCACAGTCGATAAAGACGCGCGCGTTGAAATCTCCCAAAGGGATCCTGCTGATAACCCCAGAGTCCCTTGAAGCACTCTTCATTCGTCGCGGTTTGGAAATCGGCCGCCTGTTCGGAGCCACGCGGGCGATCGTGATCGACGAGTTGCACACTGTTCTTGAGAGCGAACGCGGTGTCCAGCTCTGTTCACTGCTCACGAGGCTCGAGCTCGCGATAAAGCACCCAATCCGTCGGATAGGTTTGTCAGCTACGCTGGGCGACATGGACCTCGCCAAGGCCTATCTTCGCCCTGACGCCGCAAACGCTGTCGAGCTGATTGAAGCAGATGGCGGCGAGGCTGAATTGAGGCTCCAGCTTCGCGGCTACCTCTCAGGCGATGAAGATGTAAACAGCCCATCCGCAACGGACGCCATAGCAGCCCATCTATTCACACACCTTCGAGGCAGCGACAACCTCGTCTTCGCCGGAGCGCGCCAACGGGTCGAGATCTATGCAGACCGTTTGCGGGAGCTTTGCGAACGGGAGCACCTGCCACAGGAATTCTATCCCCACCACGCGAGCCTCTCCCGAGAACACCGCGATTTCGTTGAGCGGCGTTTGAAGGACCCTGCGAAACCGACGACCGCAGTATGCACGTCGACGCTTGAGCTTGGAATCGACATCGGTGACGTGACCTGCGTGGCTCAAATCGGCGCGCCATTCAGCGTCGCGGCGTTGCGACAACGGCTCGGCCGGTCAGGCCGGCGTGAAGGACAACCGGTCATTCTCAGGCAGTACGCTGTCGAAGCCAAGTTGACGCCGGAGAGCAGTTTCGTGGATCGCCTTCGCCTCGGCCTGATCAGGTCCATCGCGATGATAGACCTGCTGCTGGAAGGCTGGTGCGAACCGCCAAAACCGCAGGCGCTTCATCTCTCGACGCTCGTCCATCAGATTCTGTCAGTAATAGCGCAGCGGGGCGGTGCGTCTGCGAGCGCGGTTTACAACGTCCTGTGCCGCGAAGGCCCCTTTCGAAAGGTCACAACAGAAATCTTTGCAGATGTGTTGCGTGCGATTGGTCATCCTGAAACTGGTTTGATAGAGCAGTCTGGAAACGGCCTCTTACTTTTGGGACCAACAGGCGAAAAGCTGGTCGAGCATTACAGCTTCTACGCCGTGTTTCAGACGCCTGAGGAATTTCGTTTGGTTGCGGAGGGGCGGGATCTTGGAACCCTGCCGGTCGACAATGTCCTTGCCGCGGGAATGCTGCTGATTTTTTCTGGGCGGCGTTGGGTAGTGCAAGAAATCCATGATTTAGAGAAAGTCATCGTCGTTAAGCCCGCAAAAGCAGGAGTGCCTCCAGTCTTCGGCGGCGACCCGGGTGACATTCATGACAAGGTAATCGGACAGATGTTCGCAGTCCTCGAAGGGGATTTCAAACCCGTGTACATGGACGCGGTTGCCCATGCTATGCTCGAGGAAGCACGTGCTCACTACGACCAGCTGGAGCTTAAGGCCAATAACATCCGCAGTCTTGGTGAGCGTACATGGATCATCGCAACGCGCTTTGGGACGGTGAAGACTTCAACGTTAGCTCTCGCGCTAAGAAGCGAAGGACTCGTGGTTGAGCAACATGACGGGTTCTTGGTGGTCGAGGCCGGGGATGAAACACCAGATCTTCAAATGGTGCTCGCACGGTTTCCGGCCGGATACACGGGCGACATCTTCGCCGGTGCTGAAAACCTGATCACGGAGAAGTTTCATGTTTACTTGTCCCGATCTCTTCTGGAGTTGGATGCCGTGTCATCGCGGCTTGTGCCTGATCTTCTTCCGGGAATGACCAGTAGAATCTTGCAGCTATGACCATCCCGATGGCGAAGGTTCGACCTCTGTTCCCTCTCGCCGAGTCCGCGTGGGATTCGATCGTCCGGTTTTGCGGGGGGCATCAAGTCCCTTCGCCCCCGCAGCGAAGGTCCGGAGTCCGCCCCCTAGCGACGGCGTCGAACTGATTGACGCGCTCGGCCGAGGCTGGGGGCGGCCGCGATGGTCATGACGGTCTCGGCCGAGGCGCGGAACAGGAGAACCACTCGGCGCGCCCGCGCCCAAGCGGAGTCATGGGGCCAGACCGTGGAAGCCCTGTGCTTGAGGGGTCGGCGTAGAATCGCCAATCTGCCGCGTTTGCGGGCGCGGCTTTTGGCCTGCGTCAAGTTTTCGCACGTTGTCGAAATCGACCGCCCTTGCTAAGGCGCGCCGGGCAAAATGCGCGAAAGGCCTTAAAATGCTTCAGAAAATTCTGCGGAAACTTCCCTGGTACGTCTACACGGTCCTTGGGATTCTCGTTCTCTGTGGAACCTATCCCGCCTTCCAGCAAGCCCGTCAGGAGGCCGCCGACGTGGCCGCCGTCAGCGGCGAACCGGCCCCCGCGATGCAGACGCTCGAAAGCTATGTCGCGAACCGCGGCGATGAACCGTTCCATCAGGCCGAGTTCGAGGCGAATATCGACGACTACTACTTCACGCTGGAAAAGTCGCGCCGCCGCGCGCCCGACACCCATATCGTGGTAATGCCCATCTTTACCGGCGACGATGCCCAGGAGGCCAAGCGGGCCTCGGGTGTTCTTTATTTCGACTCCGAAGAGGACATGAAGGCCTGGGACCGCAGCCATTCCGATGAGGCCTCGCAATCGCGCGGCGGGCACTGGCATCAGCGGATCCATGGTTACGAAGACCGTCATCCCGAGCTCGTCGACATGGTGCGCGACACGCTGATTGATGATGGCTACTCGCTGGAGCAGCCCTTCCTGCATGTCCGTCCCTATTCCGGCAGCCGCGAGGCCGCTCTTGCGGCGATGGCCACGCCCGATTACGGCCCCGTCTACGTGGTGCTGGGCGTCGGGGTGATCCTTCTGGTCGTCTCCTTCGGGCAGCGCCTCTCGTCCCGGAAGGCCCGCGACGCGGCCAACAGCGCTGCCTGAGGCGGATAGCCGTCCCGCGCCGGTTCGACCGGCGGGGGCCGCACCTATCCGGCCCCCGCCTGGTTCATGGCCCTGTCGCCGTCCCGAAACGGGGCATCGCGCGCGCAGGCCTTGACTCGCCGCCCCTGCAGCAAGCGTCCGCCTTCGCCCCGCGCGCCTTTGCGCAATCTCATGCTGCCCCCATGAGCGGCGGTACGGGTTCATGCCCGTCCTTTCCACGCGCGACACGAACGGCAGGTCGCAGATACGACACGGCAGGTCCGCGCTGCTTTGTCTGTTTGCCTTGGCGCCGGATTTTTGTATGCGAATGGTGATCCGCCCCGGGCCCGGCCTATTGCCGGGTGGTGGCTTTCAGCGCCAGTTCTCCGGACCACTGACACCCCAGACTGCCGCGCCCCCCCTGCCGGAGCGTCGGCGGCCCGCCACCGGAATGACCATGAACGCACTCTACGCCTATCGCGACCAGTGGATCGGAAACGTCCGCGGTGACATCCTGGCCGGACTGGTCGTGGCGCTTGCCCTGATCCCCGAGGCCATCGCGTTCTCGATCATCGCTGGCGTCGATCCAAAGGTCGGGCTTTACGCCTCTTTCTCGATTGCGGTGATCGTGGCCATCACCGGCGGGCGGCCCGGAATGATCTCGGCCGCGACGGCGGCAACGGCCGTTCTGATGGTGACGCTCGTCAAGGAGCACGGGTTGCAATACCTGCTGGCGGCCACCGTGCTGGCGGGGCTGATCCAGATCGGAGCGGGGCTGGCCAAGCTTGGCCAGTTGATGCGGTTCGTCTCGCGCTCGGTCATCACCGGCTTCGTCAACGCACTGGCGATCCTGATCTTCCTCGCGCAGGTGCCCGAACTGATCGGCGTGACCTGGGTGACCTATGTCATGGTCGCGGCGGGGCTTGCGATCATCTACCTCTTTCCGCTGCTGACGACTTCGGTGCCCTCGCCCTTGATCACGATCATCGTTCTGACGGCGGTGACGATGGCCTTCGGGATCGATGTCCGTACCGTGTCGGACATGGGGGAGTTGCCCGACACGCTGCCGGTCTTCCTGATCCCCGACATCCCGCTGACGCTTGAGACGCTGCAGATCATCCTGCCCTATTCGATCGGGGTGGCCGCGGTGGGTCTGCTGGAAAGCCTGATGACGCAGACCATCGTCGATGACCTGACCGACACCCCCAGCGACCGGAACCAGGAATGCATCGGTCAGGGGATCGCCAATACCTGCACCGGGTTCATCGGCGGCATGGCGGGTTGCGCCATGATCGGCCAGTCGATGATCAACGTGAAATCGGGCGGACGCGGTCGGCTGTCGACCTTCACCGCGGGGGCGATGCTTCTGTTCCTGATCGTCGTGCTGGGCGACCTGGTCGGACAGATCCCGATGCCGGCGCTGGTCGCGATCATGATCATGGTGTCCATCGGCACGTTCTCATGGTCCTCGATCCGGACCTTGCGCGACCATCCGCGGTCGTCCTCCATCGTGATGCTGGCGACGGTGTTCTTCGTGGTTTACACCCACAACCTCGCCATTGGCGTTCTGGTCGGCGTGCTGCTGTCGGGCATCTTCTTTTCGGCCAAGATCGCCCAGCTTTTCCGGGTCACGTCCGAGATTTCGCCCGACGGGCGCGCGCGCACCTATGTGGTCGAGGGCCAGCTTTTCTTCGCCTCGACCGAGGACTTCATGCGCGCCTTCGACTTCAAGGAGGCGCTGGAGCGCGTCACCATCGATGTCAGCCGCGCCCATATCTGGGACGTCTCGTCCGTTGCGGCGCTGGACATGGTCGTGCTCAAGTTCCGCCGCGAGGGCGCCGAGGTCGAGATCAGGGGCATGAATGCGGCATCCGAAACCATCGTCGACAAGCTGGCCGTGCATGACAAGCCCGGCGCGATGGACGATCTCTTGGGGCACTGACGGGGGTATGGGACGATGACAGGGATGCTGATGGCGCTGGTCGACGGATCGGCCTATTCCGAAAGCGTGTGCCGCCACGCGGCCTGGATCGCAAAGCGCTCGGGCGCGCAGGTCAAGCTTTACCACGTGCTGGATCCGCGCCGGGCCCAGGGGCGGCGCGATCTGTCGGGCTCGATCCGGCTGGGCGCACGGTCGCAACTGATGGAACAGCTCAGCGATCTGGATGAACAGCACGCCAAGCTGTCGCAGGCCCAGGGCCGCGCGATCCTCGATGATGCCAGGGCCCTGATCGAGGCGGAAGGCGTCGCCGATGTCATCACTCGGCTGCGCCACGACGACATCGTGAACACGGTCGAACAGAAGGAAGCCGCGGCCGACATGATCGTGATCGGCAAGCGGGGCGAGGCCGCCGGACTGGACAGCCCCCATCTCGGCTCCAACTTCGAGCGGATCGTGCGCGCCAGTCACAAGCCGGTCTTCGTCTCGAACCGCAGCTTCGCGCCGATCGAACGCGTGCTGATCGCCTATGACGGGGGTGTTTCCTCGATGAAGGCGGTCGACCATGTCGCCCGCGACCCGGTCTTTGCCGGGTTGAAGGTGATCGTGGCGACCGCCGGCCAGGACACGGCCGACCTGCGCCGCGCGCTGGAAAAGGCGCGCGCCACGCTGAACGCGGGCGGGCATGAAGCCGAGGTCAAGCTTCTGAAAGGCGCCCCGGACAAGGCGCTGGCCGATCTGGTCGAAACCGACGGCATCGATCTTCTGGTGATGGGCGCCTACGGGCATTCGCGCATACGAACCCTGGTCATCGGCTCGACCACCACCGGGATGATCCGTTCCTGCAAGGTTCCGGTCGTGCTCATGCGCTAGACCGCGGCTGTCTCCGGCAGGAGGTCCCGGGGGGTTCTTGCCTGGCTTGCGGTGTGGCGTCGCGAACCACGCGTTGTCTGCCTGTGCAGAAGAAAAAGTCCCTTGCGATGGGCGTTGTTGCGCAAATCCAGGGGATTCATCTCGTGAATGCAGCATGCTAGCCGGGCAGCATGAGCAGACCTCCGAAGCCGACCTGCAAGACGAT
>NZ_MUAV01000080.1:0-1699 GCF_003265965.1 Rhodovulum viride
AGCCCCTACAGCTTCGCGCAGACCGCCTATGACTTCATGGGCGGGACCTGGGCGGCCGAGCTGACCCTGGCGGCCTTCGATGCCCGCGAGAGCGCCGCGATCTCGGCCTGGCTGGCGGGCCTCAATGGCCCGGCCGGACGCTTCGAGCTCGACATGGCCGCGATGGACTATGACGGCCCCTGGGGGACGATCACCGCCGATCCGGTGGTGGCGGTGGCGGCCTCGGCCCGGGCGCAGACGCTGGTGCTGCAACTGGCGACGGCAGCCGACACTATAATAGTGGGCGACTATCTGACCCTCGACGGCCATCTGCATATCGTGACCGGGGCCGAGGCCCCCACGGCCGCCTTCCGGCAGACCCTCACCCTCTGGCCCCGCCTGCGCGCCCCCGTCGCGGCGGGCGATCCGGTGGCGCTGCGCGCGCCTTACGGCAGCTGGGCGCTGGCCGGACCCGAGACCGCGCTTTCCGTCAGCCAGGCCCGGCTTCGGACCCGCACCCTGCAACTGGTCGAGGCGCTCTGATGGATACCAGCGGCGACCGGATCCTGGGGCTGCTGGTGCAGTGCCGGTTCGACAGCGGGGATCTGGCGATGTTCACGGGGCTCGGTTCGGTCGAGTGGGAGGGCGTGACCTATCTCGGCGCGGCCGGGCAGATGCTCAGGATCGGCGAGGCGCAGGAGACCTCGGGCGGCGAGATGCCGGGGCTGACGCTGACGCTGTCGGGGCTCGATCCCGAGGTGGTGGCGCTGGCCGAGCTGGAGGAGTTCCAGCGCCGCCGGGTGACGCTGCGCCTCGCGCTCTTCGGCCCCGAGGGCCAGATCGAGGCGGCCGATGTGCTGTGGGACGGGCTCGCGGACACGCTCGACAGCGATGACGGGCCCGAGGCCGCGACCGCGACGCTCGCCTGCGAGGAACGCGCCATGGATCTGGGCCGCAAGCGCCCGTTCTACTACCTGCCCGAGGATCAGCAGCGCCGCTTTCCCGGCGACCGTTTCTTCGACCTCGTGCAAGCCATCCAGAACCGGGAGGACACATGGGGCAGATGATGCGCCGCGAGGGCTGGGAATTGCGGCTGGCGGCCGAGATCCGGGACTGGGAGGGCCGGGCCTTCGTCTGGGGCGCGGCCGATTGCCTGGGCTTTTGCCGGGCCACCGCGCGGGCGATGACGGGCAGCGATCCGATCCCGGACCTGCCGGATTATGCCAGCGAGAGGCAGGCGGCGAAGGGGCTGGTGCGGCTTGGCTTCGGCTCCGTCGCCGATCTGATCGACGCGCATCTGCCGCGGGTGGCGGTGGCGCTGGCCCGGCGCGGTGACTGGGTTATGGGCGATGCCGCGGGCGCGCTGCCGGGCGCCATGGGCGTCGTCACCGGCCGGCATGCGGTGCATCTGGCGGAACGCGGTCCCGTCCGCCGCCCGGTGCTGGACGCGGAGGCGGCATGGCGCATCGGGTGATTGGCCTCGCGGCGGCTCTCTTTATTATCACCGCCGCCCCGGCCCTGGCGATGCCGCCGGTCGGCGCGGCGCTGGCGGCGGCCGCCGGGGGCTGGGCCGCCGGGCTGACCGCGACCGCGATCATGGGCCAGGCCGCCATGGCCTTCGTGCTGTCGGGCGTCCAGATGGCCCTGGCCAGGAAGCCGAAGGTCAAGACCCGCGACGAGATCACGCTGAACCGGATCCAGCCGGTGACCGCGGGGCTGA
>NZ_MUAV01000081.1:0-1687 GCF_003265965.1 Rhodovulum viride
AAGATTAGCCGAAAACTCCAGCTTCAAACGGTCCAGTTTTCAGGGAACAGAGCACCCAGCCGAAAGCTCATGATCCAGGCGCTCCAGTTCTCAGAGTGCAGGGCAATATCTGCAAAACGTTTTAGCCAGCATCAGATCCGCAGCGACCCGGCGGAGGAATGAGGAAAGTCAAATCGGAAAATTTAAGGGTGCTTCAATATGTCGCCTGTATGCATCGTCCAGGGCAGACGCGGAGGCGATGATGTGGTTCAATCGACGCAAAGGTTCCAGTGGGTCAAAATCCGTTAGCAAATCTGACGCGATTGTTCAGATTGTCGAACGCACCCAGGCCGTGATCCACTTCACGCCCGAAGGTGTGATCTTGGAGGCAAATGACATGTTTCTGCGCGCGCTCGGTTACACCGCCGCGGAAGTGGTCGGTCAGCACCACAGCATGTTTGTGCAGAAAAAGTATCGCCAGACACAGGCGTACCAAGATTTCTGGAATCGTCTGCGCGCCGGCGAATTCTTCACGGACGAGTTCCCGAGGATCACCAAGGAAGATGAAGTGATCTGGATTTCCGCGACATATGCTCCGGTCTTCGACGAGGATGGTACGGTCGTTCAGATCACGAAGATCGCGACGGAAATAACGCGGCAGCGCGAGGCGATCCGCGCGATTTCGAAGGGGCTCCAGGCGCTCAGCAATGGAGACCTGACGTACCGCGTCGAACTGTCTGCCCAGGACCGCATGAAGGAAGTGGCCGACAGTTTCAACGCGGCTTCGGAAAACATGGCCAATTTGATCAGACAGGTCAAAGACGTGGCCGGCACCATCGACGGAATGTCCCAGAGAGTTTCTGGAAACGCCGATGAGCTTTCTCGCCGCACCGAAACGCAGGCGGCGACCCTGGAACAGACGGCCGCGGCGGTGGACCAACTGAACCACACCGCGCGGAAAGCGGCGGACTATGCGTCCGAAGTCGGCCGGGAGGCACAGGACACCAGGAAAGCGGCCGGAGACAGCAGCAAGGTCGTCGAAGATGTGACCGCCGCCATGCAGAGGATCGAGGATTCCTCGAAGTCGATCTCTCAGATCGTTTCGGTGATCGACGACATCGCGTTTCAGACGAACCTGCTTGCCTTGAATGCGGGGGTGGAGGCGGCTCGTGCGGGGGAAGCGGGGCGCGGCTTTGCGGTGGTCGCCTCCGAGGTCCGGCAGCTGGCGCAAAGGTCGGCCGACTCCGCAAAGGAAATCAAATCCCTGATCGTTCAGAGCAGCGAATATGTGCGCGACGGCGCGACGTTGGTGGGCAAGGCCAGCGGCGACCTTGGCGGGATATTCCGCAGTGTCGACCGGATCAGTGAACGCATCAGGGAGGTGGTGAGCGGTCTGCAAGAACAGACGATAACGCTCACAGAGATAAACACCGCGATCTCGCACCTGGATACTGTGACGCAGCAAAACGCGGCCATGGTCAGCGAAACCGCTGGCGTGACGTTGGAGCTGTCGAAGAACAGCGCATCCTTGTCTGACGGAATTTCGATCTTCACGGTTGCACCGACGGATGTGACCTTGCACTGAGTTGTCCACTGAACCGCCCCGGGTTTACCGGAGAGTTTCTGGTTCAGTGATTAGGCTGTTTTTTCGGTAGCGTTCAAGCTTGTGTGGAATGCCTCCTCCGCTTCTTGCGGCGTGGTAGCCGAT
>NZ_MUAV01000082.1:0-1665 GCF_003265965.1 Rhodovulum viride
GCGGGCGGGCTTGGGCTTGCTCATGCCGCTCGTCTAACCGCATGGATTTCCGATGCGAATCCTTCACCGCCCAAGTTCTGCAACAACACCTCGCTGAGCTGAAGGGGCATTTCGTCCACTACGAGCGTTTCGTCCCGCTGGCGGAAGGATTCTCCATACTTGCAGGTCAGTGACCAACCCCTATTGGCAGGCCGGCGTCGCCTCGAGAATCATGGACGGTTCTGAAGCCCGCCAAATTTCGAAGTGCGCCACGGGACTCTTCAATAAAACCAGATATTTGGCGACCCCGCCGCGACTCGAACGCGGAACCTGCGGTTTAGAAGACCGCTGCACTATCCAGTTGTGCTACGGGGCCGCGAAAGTGGTTCGCTGTGCGCAACTAAGCGCATTTCCCGTTTCATTTCAACACCATATCGGCATTATTGCAAACCTCTGGCCGTGAAGGATTCACGCCACGAATCCATGTGGTTAGACGGATGGCATGCGCCCGCTCTTCATCTCTCTATGTTGCAAGACTTCAGAACGTCCGTGTCCATCAGGCTGCCGATCGTCCGGATATTGATGCCAGGGATCTGCGCCTCCCGGGTCGGACGAATGCGTTTGCGCCGGAGCGCAGCGCAGCCAGAGTGGCTTCGGTGTCCCCGAACGGGGTTTCGAGGGCCCCGAAAAGAACCGCGGCGCCGGTCATTTCTGAATGCCCGAGATCTGTCTCATGGGCAGGACGGTCTTTTCGACCTCGGCTTCGAAGGGACCACAGGGCAGGCTGGCAGGATAAAGCATCGACAGACGGCGCGCATCGAGGTCGGTCTCGATCCGCTGCGGCCTCAGGCGCAACTCGCGTGCCGCCCCCCCGGAAAGTGATCCGGGCGATTGCCAGAATCTGCGGCAGACGAAAGCGCCCGAACGGCTCCGGGCCGGCCCCGGTCATGATCACCTGCTCGCCTCCCTTCAGACCGTCCGGCGGCCATTGGTCGCGCGGGGCGCAGAGGGGCGCTGTTGCGCAAATCAGCTGACGACCGCAGTTCCCCTTTCCCCGGACACACTTATCCCATGGCCACGGTGAGCGGGATGCCGAGCGCCGTGAAGCGGTTGAGGACCGCCGCCCGGATCTGGACTTCGGCAACCTGGCGGTCGAAGTCCCGTGACATCAGCCTCTGGCCGAGCAGTTTCACGCAGTTCATTTTCGTTTCGACCCTGCTCCGGCGGTGGGACCCGCTCCAGTTCCGCCAGAGTGCCCGGCCGAGGTGCTTCGATGCTCGCAGGATCTCGTTTCGTGCGCGGGCTCCGGCGCTGTCCCGCTTCCATGGCCTGGCGTTGCGGCGCGGCGGAATGATTTCGGCCGCGCCGCGGTCGGCGATGGCGTCGTGGCAGGCGCGCGTGTCGTAGGCGCCGTCGGCAGTGACCGTGGCGATTTGCCGATCCAGGCCGATCTGCTTCAGGAGCTCAGGCAGCATCGGCGCGTCGCCTGCATTGCCGGAGGTGACCTCGACGGCCCGGATCTCCAGCGTTTCCTCGTCTATGCCGATGTGGATCTTGCGCCAGACACGGCGCTTCGAGGCGCCGTGTTTGCGTCTGTGCCACTCGCCTTCCACCTTGATGCCGGTGCTATCCACGAGCAGGTGCAGCGGCCCCTTGGATCCGCGATACGGGATGGTCACGTCCAGG
>NZ_MUAV01000083.1:0-1658 GCF_003265965.1 Rhodovulum viride
AGCAGCGCGTCGCGCCAGGTGCCGAAGCCGTAGGTTGCGGGAAGGTCGGGGATTTTGGGCATGCGGGGCATGAGGTCCTCCGGATCTGGGCATGGGATGCCCGCCCGCGCGGGGCGGGGCACCGATGCTCAGAGACCGGCGTTCTCGCTGTCGTCGCCCTCGCCGGGATCGGCGGGCTCGGGGTCGGCGGCCTCGGCCTCTTTCGGGTCGGTGCCGGTGGGGGCGCGGTAATAGATGCAGCCCGGGGCGTGGGTGCGTTCGAAGGCGTTGGTGCCCGCGATGGCGGCAAAGCAGCCCGCGCCATCGGCCGAGGGCTGGCGGATCGCCGACAGATCCTCGGTGGCATTGACGGCGGCGAGCGCGGGCGCGGCCAGCAGGGCCAGGGCGGCGGCGGTGGTCAGGATGGTCTTCATGGGTCTCCCCTTTCCGGTTGCGGTGGGGACGACCATTATAGGGAAGTTTCCCTATGTCAATCCAAAAGAGGGAAACTTCCCCCTTTCATCGGCCCAACGAGGCCGTTGCTTGGCGCGTCAGCGCCTGTGGCGCCCCTGCGCGAGCGCCAACGATTGCTCTTTTCATTGTTGAAATGGGGTCGACTAGACCCGTTTGACGAGATCCGCAGGCCAATGAAGCCTGACTGGCGCGGCCCATTTGAGACGCACGTCGTGCTGGTTCTCGGCGTCAGGATTC
Organism: Rhodovulum viride; assembly: GCF_003265965.1. NCBI lineage: Bacteria > Pseudomonadati > Pseudomonadota > Alphaproteobacteria > Rhodobacterales > Paracoccaceae > Rhodovulum > Rhodovulum viride. Next base: position 691 of record NZ_MUAV01000083.1, read on the forward strand.
AGCGCAATGAGGTGGAAGTAGCCAGGCTCTGAACCGAGCTTGACGAGCTTGACCCAGCCTAGGCCCCGCTCGCATTCGCAGACGCAGCGCCTACCGACAGCTTCGCTTGGCACCCCCTCGTGCGCGGGACGGGAATAGAACAGCAAATCACCCGCCGAATAGACCGGTTCCATGCTGTCCCCAACGATTTCGACGGCGACAACGCCATGTGGAGAGAGGCCTGGTGGGCATTCGACCTGTGGGCCGTCGCCCTTCTCATACGCGTCGAAAACGGGCACCCTGGCTCCGGCTCCGACCTTTCCGGCAATCGCGATTGTGAGCCTTCCTGCACCCGGCCCGTTGGCGGCGGCGAGGATTTCCTCGACGCTCATGTCGAGGGCCCGCGCGATTTTCATTGCGGTATCGAGCTTCGGACTGGCCGCCTTTCCGCGCCGGAGATCTCGGATGAAGCTCTTGCTCAGACCAGCGGCCTCAGAGAGCGGCGCGGCTCGCAAGCCGCGCGCATCCATGATCCGCTCAAGGCCGGTAATGAAGTCGTCGCCAATCTCACCCATGCGAAAGAGATTGCACTGACTGGCAGAACGGAAGTAGCGGGAAGTTTCCTGTTGCGCGAAGCGGGAAGTTTCCCCATTATCCGGCGTCATGGAACAGCTCATCGCCGAAGTTAAGGCCTATGCGGAGGCCGCGAATAAAACTCCCGAGAAGGTGTTGCGCGAAGCCATCGGTGCCAGTTGGGGCGCCTGGGCCGCGTGGCAGGCAGGGACCTCCGGCCCGACCATGCGGAGCGTTGACCGCCTTCGCGCCTTCATGGCCGCAAACCCGGTCACGCGGGAGGACCCCGCATGCTGACGGCGTCCTCTCCATCGATTTCGACCCCGAGTCATTTTGCACGAAGCCACCATAGGGATGTCGCTATGCAAAAGTCCTTCCAGAATTTGCGCGACCCGCAGGAGCGGGAGCGGAAGTGG
>NZ_MUAV01000084.1:0-1620 GCF_003265965.1 Rhodovulum viride
CTCTGGGCCGCGATGCGCGATCACCGCCCCGCGACCACGCTGCGCCAGGCGGGCGAGGTCGCCGAAGAACTCGGCCCGGAACTGGGTCCGGTGCTGGGCCGGGTGATCTCGGCTTGCGGCTTCCTGGCCGATCTGTCCGATCTGGCCGGGGAGGCCCCCGCGCCGGGAAAGCCCGAGGGGTCGGACATGGGCTGAGCCCCGCGGGCTGGCTGGATCTGCTGAAGGATTATTGCGCGGCCGGGTTCGATCCGGCCGCCTTCTGGTCCCTGACCCCGGGGCTTTACCGCGCCCAGATGGCGGGCGCCACGGCGCGGGCGAAGGTCGGCCATCACCGCGACCGCTGGCTGGCCTGGCATGTCGCGGCCCTGACCCGGACGCCCGACTTTCCCCGGGCCGATGACTTCCTGCTGCCGCCCGATCCGAAGCGCGAGGCGGCGGCGATGATCCTGCGCGCCCGCGTGATGCATGCGCGCTTTGAGGCGCAAAACCAGAAAAAGAGGTGATCCATGGCCCTCAAGGCGGTGATCGGCGCGCTGCGCGTCAATCTGGGGCTCGACTCGGCCGAGTTCCGCAACGGGCTCAAATCGGCCGACGACCGGTCGAAACGCTTTGCGCGCACCGTGACGGTCGGGCTGGCGGGCGCGGTCACCGCCGCGACCGGCGCGCTTGGCCTGATGACGAAACAGGCCATGGGCACGGTCGATGCCCAGGCCAAGCTCGCGCAATCGCTGGGCACCACGGTCCGCTCGGTCCAGGTGCTGAGCCGGGCGGGCGATCTCTCGGGCGTCGCCATGGGCACGGTCGAACAGGCCACGAAGGACCTGACCCGCCGCCTCAGCCAGGCCGCGACCGGCACCGGCCCCGCGGTCGAGGCGCTGAAGCGGCTGAACCTGACGGCCGGGGATCTGCTGGCGATGCCGCTCGATGCGCGGGTCGAGGCCATCAATGCCGCGATCCTCGACTTCGTGCCCGCGGCCCAGCAGGCGGCCGTCGCGGGCCAGCTCTTCGGCGAGGAAGGCTCCATCGCCATGAGCCGGATGGATCCCGCGACCCTGCGCCAGGCCGCCCGCGATGTCGAAGACTTCGGCGTCGTCGTGTCGGAACTGGACGCCGACAATATAGAGAGTGCGAATGACGCGGTCTCGCGGCTGGGTCTGGTGGCGACCGGGCTTGGCAACACGCTGGCCGCGGCCGCCGCCCCGGGGATCGAGCGGCTGGCCAACGGCTTTGCCGATCTCTGGCGCAAGGGCGCGCCGCTGGCCTCGGCCCTCGACCTGGTGCTGTCCAATCTCGACCGGGTCGCGGCCTATGCCGGGACGGCGGCCACGCTGATCGCCGGGCGGTTTGCGGCGAGCTTTGCCGCCGCGACCGTGGCGGCGGCCGCGCTGAACGCGAAGCTTCTGCTGACCCGGGCGGCGCTGATGCGCACGGGGATCGGCGCGCTGGTGGTCGGTGCGGGCGAGCTGGTGCTGTGGTTCGGGCGGCTGGTGACGGCGGCGGGGGGCCTCAGTGCGGCGCTCGATCTGATGAAGGATGTCGCGGCCGAGGTCTGGGACCGGATCGTGATGGGGCCGGAGCTGATGCGGCTCCGGATGGAGGAGCTCGGCGCCCGGATGAAGG
>NZ_MUAV01000085.1:0-1599 GCF_003265965.1 Rhodovulum viride
GTTCAAGCCGTGGAAGAAGAAAAGAAGCAAGGAAAGACAGAAGGTTACGAGGGGATGGGCGCCCCGGAACAGGCGCAGATTTCGGGCCGTGCCGGGACCGTTTCGGGCCGGTCGGGCCGTGCCCCCGGAAACGAAAATACAGGATATTGCGTCACGCGTGGCGCAGGACACAAAATGCAGGAGGCGACAGCGATGAGGCACTATCGGATCGGGCAGACTGTCCCGCACAATGGCGGGCAGATCGTGGCAGCCCAGCTCGGCAGGGTGGCGTGGTATATCCTCGTGACCGCACCCCAGCAGGAATTCGCCGTGTCGGCCTGGCTCACCCGGTCGGGCGCCGTCGAATGCTGGTTGCCGACTGAGGAGGCCTGGCGCCGGGTGCGCGGCCCGCGGCGCAAGCTGTCCTATCTTCGCCGCCTCGCTCCGGGCTATGTGTTCCTCGCCGTCGATCACGCACCGCTCTGGCACGTCATCCGCGACGGGTCGCTGGGCCGCATCCGCGGCGTGGTCTGCCAGGACGGCGAGCCGCTGGAGGTTCCCGAGGCCGCGCTGGCGCGCATGCGGCGCGTGCCCGCCCGCATCGCCGAAATTCGCGAGCGCGCCCGCCAGGAGCGGATCATCCGTCCCGGCGACCGTGCGGAGATCGCGACCGGCCCGCTCGCCGGTTGGACGGTGGACGTGGCGAGGCTGGATCGCGGAATCGCGCATTTCGTGCTGCCGCTCTTGGGCGGGCGCGAGGCCAGCGCGCCGGTCGAGGCGCTGGTCAAGCAGGCGGTTGCGTGAGGCGGGACCATGTGTTATCTGCATTGGTTAATCCTCGTGAGTAGCCCGCAGGGGTCGATAAGCGTGGGAGATGGCCTCGCCGCCAGCCAATAGGCTCCCGGCGAGCGCAACGGCGAAGCTATGGCGCCCAGGCACGATGCCCGGGCGCTTTTTCATTTCCCCACACCCCGTCCTTTGATCGGCACGCTACGCTGGCCCGGCACCTCTGCGGAGAGGATGGGTGCGTGTCGTTTCAAGTGCGGGGGACCGCGACCGATTTCAGCGAGGCGACATGACCACCCTTTCCAACGATGTTCTCGACGCGGGCCTGCAAGAGATCCGCGATGCGGCGAGCCCGGTCCTGTATCTGTGCTCGCAGGAGCCCACGACCTATGCCGAGGCGTCCTCGACCTACAAGCTCGGGACGAAGACCGCGCCGACCATCAGCGCGCAGGCGAACCGCACGGGCGGCGGCCGCAAGATCGACATCGCGACCTTCACCGACGGCACGGTCGACGCGAACGGGACGGGCACCCATTGGGCCGTGGTCGATGCGGCGACCTTGCGGCTGCTGGCGACCTTGCCGGTCGTGAACGCTCAGGTCATGACGGCTGGTAACCCGCTGTCGCTGAACACGCCGATTGAACTCGGGTTCTCCCCGGCCGCGTGACATGGGGCGCCCGGGCCGCGATCCGATCCGGGCGCTTGAGATAGCCGTCGAGGCGATGCCGCCAGAGGAGGCGGTGCCGGTTCTGATGTATCTGGTCCGCGAGCTGGCGGGTCAGGCCGATGAGGCGGTCGGCCGCTGGTCGGGGCCGCGGCGCCTGACCGGGACGG
>NZ_MUAV01000086.1:0-1564 GCF_003265965.1 Rhodovulum viride
GGGGCTTCGGCCCCGACCAGCTACGGCGCCTCGGGCGGCGGGTCCGGCGGCGACGTACTGGTGGGCACACAGGCGGTCCCGGCCGGGACGCTGGCGATCACGGTCGGGCTGGGTGGGACGTCAACCGCCTCGCAAGCAACTTCCGGGGGCGAAAGTTCCGCGCTTGGCCTGACCGCGCGTGGCGGCGGATATGGCGGCGGGTTTAGCAGCGGCGTGGCGATCCTGCCGACCGATGGCGGCGGGGGCGGATCGCGGGACGCGGACGACAGCATTTTCGGGGCAGCGCATCCGACCTCCTATCGGGGCGGCGACGGCACCCGGGTCAGCGGCGGGCGCAAGCATTCCGGCGGCGGGCGCGGGGCGGGCGGAAACGGCGGCGATGCCGATCCCGAGACCGGAGGCCTCGGCGGTCCCGGCGTCCTGTCGGCGATCACCGGTCTCTCTGTCGACTATGGCGCGGGCGGCACCGGCCGGGTCTGGATGCTCGACGTCAACGTGCCGACCGAGGCCGAGACGCCCAGCCTTCCGGGCCAAGGCGGCCCCGGCATCACGACGCGGAACTATATCCCGGGATCTCCGGGCGCGGGTGGTGTGGTCATTCTGCGCGTGGCGACCCCGAGCGCCAGCTCGGCGGAGGAGATCGGCGGTGGGGCGGTGGCTTCGGCTGTGTCGATTTCCGGCGGCGCGGTCGGTCAGACGCACCGGCTGGGCGGATCGGCCATCGCTTCGGCCCCGACTATTTCTGGCGGGGATCTGGGGCAGACGCATGCCATAGGCGGTGGCGCGGTGTCGGCACCGGCAGCCGTGGCGGGAGGTGCGCTGGGGCAGATCCACAGCATCGGCGGCGGATCGGTCACGGTGCAAGGGACCATCACCGGCGGCGACATCGGGAACATATCGGCGGTTCCGGGCGGCAGCATCGCCGCTCAGGTGGCCATCGCTGGCGGGGCTCTCGGCCAGACCCACCGGATCGGGGGCGGATCGGCCGTGGCACAGGCCACGGTATCGGGCGGTGCGCTGGCCCAGACCCATGCCCTGGCTGGCGGGTCTGTGGCAGCGCGGATCGACGCAACCGGCGGCGCCCTCGGGCAGGTGCACCGGATCGGCGGCGGTTCCATCGCCTCGGCCTTCGTGGTCTCGGGCGGCGCCTTCACACAGGGGCAGGTGTCCGGCCGACGCTGGGCACGGCCCGGGGACACGCCGGGCAAGGGCAAGATCCTGACCGGGCAGCAAGGCCCCGGCAGCCTGAGGGCATGGCAATGAGCACGACCTTCACCATCAAGCGGGGCGACACCTCGCCCGGGCTGGAATACCAGCTGCCGGGCTATGCCGCAGGCAGTGGCCTGCTGACCGGCGCCAGCGTCCGCTTTCTGATGCGCCCCTGGTGGGACGCCTCGGCCCCGCTGGTCATCGACGCCGCCGCCACGGTGCAGGATCCGGACGGCATCGTCCGCTACGCCTGGGCCGAAGGCGACACCGATACGGCCGGCACCTATGCCGCCGAGGTCGAGATCACCTATGCCGATGGCGCGGTCGAGACCGTCCCGGCGGCGGGCTGGCTGAT
>NZ_MUAV01000087.1:0-1469 GCF_003265965.1 Rhodovulum viride
ACTTCCGGCGGCTGCACATGAACCTCTGGACCGAGGGCGCGCAGTCCTGGATCGAGCGCGAGATCTGGGACAAGGGCGCCGAGCCCTTCGCGCCCGAGGCCCTCTATGGCCGCCCCGCCTGGGTCGGACTGGACCTCTCGAAGACGACCGACCTCACCTCGATCTGCGTGGCGATCCCGAAGGACGGGCAGGTGTACCTCATCAGCTATTCCTTCCTGCCCTCGGGGCCGAAGGGCTTCATCGCGCGGGCGCAATCGGAAAAGCGGGAGTATGTGGCCTGGCGCGATCAGGGCTGGCTGGAGGTGCATGGCGGGGGCGTGATCGACGAGGACCGGGTGATCGAGCGGCTGGAATGGATCCGGGGCCGCTTCGATCTGCGCGAGCTGTCCTATGACCGCTGGGGCATGCGCTACGTGGCGCAGGAGCTGGTCAAGCGGCGGTTTCCGCTGGTCGAGCATGGCCAGGGCTATGCCTCGATGTCCTCGCCGATGAAGCGCTTCGAGCGGGCGGTGGCGCAGGGGCGGATCCGGCATGGCGGCAATCCGGTGCTGGCCTGGGCGGTGGGCAATGTCCATCGCGACGAGGATGCGGCCGAGAACATCAAGCCCAACAAGGCGCGCTCGAAGGGGCGGATCGATCCGGCGGTGGCCGCGATCATGGCGCTGGGACGCGCCGAGGCCGAGGCGGGCAAACGCAAGGCACGGGACGTGGCAACGGTATGATCGGACTTCCTTTCCTCACGCGCGGCCGCAAGGCCGAAGTCCCCCGGCGCGAACCGCCGGTCACCGCGGCCATGGCGTCGGTCGAGCCCTCGGGCACGCGCGATCCGTCGCCGTGGTTTGGCGATCTCTGGGCGGGCGGGCAATCGCGCGTCCGCTCGCTGCCGGTGGTGACGCCGCTGGCGGCCCAACGTCATGCCACGGTCTTCGCCTGCTGCAACGTGATCGCGGGGGATCTCGCCAAGGTACCGCTCAGGCTCTACCAGCGGACGGGCCCCAGCCGGGCCGAACCGGTTGCGGACCATGCCGCGACCTATCTTCTGAATACGGAATCCGCGCCCGGCGTGGCCGCGAAGGTCGCCCGCTTTGCCCTCGTCTATGCCTTCGCACTGCGCGGCCGGGCCTATGCCTATGCGCCCCGGGACGGCGCGGGCGAGCTGACGCTTCTCGATGTGATCCGCCCCGATCTCTGCGCCGAACTGCGCGACGGCCGGGCGCGGTTCTATGCCTTCGAGGACGGGGCGGGCATCCAGCGCCGGGCGCCGTCGCGCGCCATGGTACATCTGCGCTACATGGCCGAGGACGGCTGGACCGGCCGCAGCCCGCTTCAGGTCGCCGCGGAATCCGTGGGCCTGGCGCTGGCGGGCCAGGAGGCCGCGGCCCGCGCGGCGTCGGGCGTGCAGATGCGCGCGGTGCTGAAGATGGAGGATGTCTACGAGGACGATGAGGCCTGGCACCGCAATGCCCGCC
>NZ_MUAV01000088.1:0-1431 GCF_003265965.1 Rhodovulum viride
CGCCGACGCTGGCCCAGGCGGTGATCCTGATCGCGCGGGACTGGCTGGAGGCGGGAATCGCCATCGAGACGGTCGAAAGCCCGCGCATCGCCTTCGGGGCGCGGGCCCTGATCCGGCAGGCCCGCTACCGGCGCCCCGGCATCTGGTGCCGCCGATGACCCGGCCGCCGATGAACTCGGTCATGAGCCCGCCGCCGATGACCCGGTGCCGCCAATGAGCCCGCTGCTCGACCGGCGCATCACCTTCGAGCGCCAGGGCGCGGGGCGGAACGCGCTGAACGAACCCACGGGCGCCTGGGCCGGGATTGCCACGCTCTGGGCCGCGCGCACGGATCTTTCCGAGACCGAACGCGCCGCGGCGGGCCAGATCGGCGCGGTGCGGGTGGCCCGTTTCACCCTGCGCCGCTCGGCCCTGGCCGAGGGCCCGGCCCGGACCCTCGGCCCCGCCGACCGGCTGCGGGACGAGGGGATGATCTGGAACATCACCGGCGTCGCCGCGCGCGGCCCATGGATCGATGTCTCGGCCGTCAGCACCGGCCGGAAGGAGGAGGCATGAATCAGCACCGGCCGGAAGGAGGAGGCATGAACAAGCAATCCGTCTCGGTCGATGGCCTCAAGGACCTGGAACAGATGATGACCGAGCATCTGCCCAAATCGACCGGCCGGGGCGTGCTGCGGCGCGTCGGCACGGCCGCGCTCGGGATCTTCGTCGAGCGGGCGCGGGATCTGGCCCCGCGCGCCAGCGGCGATCTGGCCGAAAGCCTCGCGGTCTCGACCCGGCTCGACCCCGGACAGCGCCGCGATCACCGCCGCCTCGTCAGCGATGACAAGGCCGCCGTCGAGCTCTTCGGCGGCGCCGCGGCGCTCCCGCATGCCCATCTGGTCGAGTTCGGCACCGTCGAGCGGCATCTGGAAAGCGGCGGATCGACCGGCACCATGCCCGCCCAGCCCTTCATGCGCCCCGCCTGGGACGCCACGCGCGATGCGGTGCTGGACGATATTGCCGAGGGGCTCGGGCGCGAGATCGCCGCGACCGTGGCCCGCCGCGCCAGGCGCCTCGCAAAGAAGGCGGGCCGATGAGCCTTCAAGCCGACCTGACCGACCTGCTGCTGACCGATCCGGGGCTCGCCGATCTGGTCGGCCCCCGGATCACCTGGGGCCGCCGCGCCCCGGGCGAGGGCCTGCCCGCGCTGGTGCTGATGCGGGTCGGCGCCACGCGCGACTATCACATGAAGGGCGTCACCGCGCTCCGCCGGACCCGGATCCAGGCCGAGATCCTCGCCACGACCTTGGCCGAGGCGGGCGAGGTCGAGGCCGTCATGATCGACCGGCTCGACGGGGTCCGCGGCCCCCATGGCGGCACTGACTTTCGCGGCCTCTTCGTCGAGGCGCTGCGCGACGGGCTCGACACCGACCGGGACGGCAGCGGGAT
>NZ_MUAV01000089.1:0-1342 GCF_003265965.1 Rhodovulum viride
AGGTCGAGACCCGGAACGGGCGCCAGCAGAAGAAGCGCGCGGTCTGGGGCCAGCGCCAGGACGCCATTGCCACCATGAACCAGCTCGCCGCGCGCTTCGGCATGACGCCGGTCGACGAGGCGCGGATGAGCGCGGGCGGCCAGGGCGATCTCTTCGGCGAGATCCTGAGGACCCTCGATGGAACCGATTGACCATCCGGTCTCGCGCTATGCGCTCGATGTGATCGAGGGGCGCGAGGTGGCGGGCACGCTGGTGCGGCTCGCCTGCGAACGCCACCTGATGGATCTGGAAACGGGCCGCGACCGCGGCCTCTGGTTCGATTGCAAGGCGGCCTTGCGCGTGCTGAACTTCGCGCGCCTGATCCAGCACACCACGGGTCCGGCGGCGGGCAAGCCGCTCGATCTGACGCCCTGGCAGGTCTTCCGGCATGGGTCCGTCTTCGGCTGGAAACAGGCCGATGGGCTGCGCCGGTTCCGCACCACCTATCACCAGGTCGCGAAGAAGAACGGCAAGACGACCGACACGGCGGTGCCGATGCTCTATACCCAGCTTTTCGACGGCGAGGCGGCGCCGCAAGGGTTCTGCACCGCGACGACGCGGGATCAGGCGGGGCTCTTGTTCCGCGAGCTCCGGCGGATGATCAAGGCCGCCCCCGCGCTGTCGGCCTTCATGGATACGGGCAACAAGCACCTGATCTCGACCGCGATCACCAATGGCACGATCCGGACGCTCAGCCGCGACGGCAACTCGGCCGATGGCATCAACCCCAGCTTCGTCGCCCGCGACGAGGTGCACCGCTGGACCGACCGCGAACTGGCCGAGGTGGTGGTCAATTCGATGATCGCCCGGGCGCAACCCATCGACTGGGCGATCACCACGGCGGGCGCCGACATGGCCTCGATCTGCGGCGAGCTGAGGGACTATTCCGCGACCGTCTTGCGGGGCGATGTCCAGGACGACAGCTTCTTTGCCTATGTGGCCGAGCCGCCGGCCGATTGCGATGTGGGCGATCCGGTGGCCTGGAAGATGGCGAACCCGAACCTGGGCGTCGCCTTCAGCGAGGAGCGGTTTGCCGAGCTGTATCGCGAGGCGACGGTGATCTCGGGCAAGATGCCGAACTTCCGGCGGCTGCACATGAACCTCTGGACCGAGGGCGCGCAATCCTGGATCGAGCGCGAGATCTGGGACAAGGGCGCCGAGCCCTTCGCGCCCGAGGCCCTCTATGGCCGCCCCGCCTGGGTCGGACTGGACCTCTCGAAGACGACCGACCTCACCTCGATCTGCGTGGCGATCCCGAAGGACGGGCAGGTGTACCTCATCAGCTATTCCTTCCTGCCCTCGG